>JAGOCL010000411.1 GCA_017998755.1 Spirochaetota bacterium
ATGACTATGAGAGAAATCGTCGTAACCGTAGATAACAAAATATACGTACTCTCCGTAAATTGGGTAGGTTTTGTCGTATAATCTGTCGATTTCTTCGTCGGTTAGCGCTTTGTTAAAATCGTTTTTATACGTTAGTTTTGTAGATTTTTTCCACTTGTCGGGGAAATCTTTGTTAAACGGAATTCCGCAGATTAGCCCGACAACTATTTTATCATAGATAAGCGTTTCCACAAAATCGCCGAGTTCAAACTTGTAATCGCCGGCATTTCTACCGTAAAACGGCGTTTCGGGATCGACCAACAAACCGTTATAGAATTCCCCTTTTTCGTCGTAAATCCGAAAAGTCGTATATCTGAAATCACAGTCGAGCGTTATTTCTTTCAGCGAAAAATGATGTATATGAGCGCCATGTTTTGGATCATCCTTATCCTCTTCGGAATAATCGAAGTAGCGGGATTTATCTTTCGGAAGCGCTTTTAGTTTCTCTTCGGCTTTCTTGACGGAAGTAAAAAGCCCTACGCGCTCTTCCTTCAACGCTATCGGATATTTGAGATCTCCTAAGTAATATATAATTTTAAGTTCAAAAATAGATTTAATCGTTTCCATATTTGCCTCGTTCTAACTTAAATATAACTAATTTACTATGAAATTTTGTTTCGCGCCTATTATAATTTTATGGGAAATTAAAAAAAATTATTGTTATCGTGAAATGAATTTTCACAGACAAGAATCTTGAATATTTGATCTATGAAATGGGATCGATAATTAGTTACGACGACGAGGTAGTCAAATCAAAAACGCCAAAAGTAAGAGTCTTAAACTTACCGGCAAAAAGCTACGCGAAAATCGAGAATATCGATATTTATGAAGACGGATGGATATACTTCAGTATTTTAGAAATCAAAGAGGAAAATAAAGCCCCCCAAAAGGATCGAATCGGTCTTCACGAATATGCTATTCCTAGAAAATTTCCAGACAGTCCAAGGAACTGGTTTGACGATCTGAAAAGGGTAAAATGCGAAGTAAAAAATCTGGATACCAATCAATATTTTATAGACAATTATGTAGAAAAAAAGTAACAGGAATTGTTAAAGATCATACCGTCGATAAAAATAGAGGCCTTGCTGTATATTAGTATATTCAAAACGGGAATTCCCGTTTTTTATCGACGGATTTTTTGTCGCTTGTTACTTGATCCAGTTTTCGATTTTTATATTATGGTAAAATTCTTAAAATTACCGCTGAAATATTTTCGTTTTTTTCTCGCAGTTTCGTATTAATTTAACGTGAAAGGAGGAGCGATGAATAAGATAACGCATTATTTATCAAATTATGAGAATCTTAGATTTCAGTATATACTCTCGGATTATCATAAAAACGGGATTATGAAAAAAAGCGAGGAGTCGGAGTTTATTCATAAGAAGAATGTCGGAAATCTTTTAAAGAATTTCAATGGGGAATTAGCCGACCCCGACGGAACAATATTCTGTAATCTGGCGGTTTCTAACGCTACAGATTTGAGGATTCACGATGAGAAATATTTCAGGTTGGAATTGTCGTCCGAGAACAGAGACAATCTTTTCAGAGAAAGCGAGGAACTGAATAAAAAGCTTGTTACGAGAAAACCGGAAATGTTTAAAACTATGGAGCATTTCTTCGATTTTATTCCGAATATATCAGGCATAAACGTAATGCGTCTTACCGATATATACCTATCGTCGGTTATGGATACTGTAAAAAAAACGCTCAATCAAACCGCTCCTCTCGAGACTTTTCATTTTGTCGAAGATAAAGACCGATTTCAATTTCATCAACGAATAGAGATAAAGAAAGACGTTTTTGTTTACGTCGATTATTATACATACGATCTGTATTACATAGACGATATTCTTTTTGTAGTCGGAATAGAGATAGAATCAAATCTAAAAGGTAGCGAGAATATTCTTAAAATCTACTGCGAAAAATCTCATATCGACTACATAATGAAAATATTCAATAAAGAATTCGAAAAGAAACTAATAGAAAATCTTGATATTAAAGGCGGAAAATTCAACGGCGAGGGCAAACTGCTCGATAACGCCAAGCATATCGGGTTGCAAGATATATTTCTCGAAGCAAAGACTAGGAAAGACGTCGATAAAGAGATATTTAATTTCTTCAAACTTCAACCGCTATATGAAAAAGTAGGTATTCCTTTCAAAAGAGGGGTCGCTATTTACGGACCGCCCGGAACGGGTAAAACCATGCTCGCTAAGATCATAATATCTAATTTTTCCGAGACTGCGTTCTGGGTAAAAGCGGGGGATATTACCAAACCGGAAGATATCAGTAGGATATTTAATATGGCGAGAATAGGAGCGCCGTCGGTGATAATTTTCGAGGATATAGATTTCTATATAGAAGACAGGGAGAAGGCAACCTTTACAAGAAATCATGTCGCCACTATAATGAGCGAACTCGACGGGGTAGAGGAGAATAACGGAATTCTCGTTATAGTTACTACTAACAGAATAGAATCTATCGAGAAAGCGATTATCGAACGCCCCGGCCGCATCGACACAAAGATATTTTTCGGGGAACTCGGGCATGAATTGATATGCGAGTTTCTTGAAAAACAACTGAGCGCTCTACCGAAAGAATTCGGCTCGTTTGCCGAGGTTATTCCGCATACGACTATAATGACCGGCGCGCTCGTTAAAGAGTTTGCGACTCTTATAGTCCGATTTAGCATAGCGAATAACGACGATCAAATAAAGATAACTGCAGACGGTTTTAAAAAAGCGTTTAGGGAGATAATAAGAATACAAAATAAACAACAAAAGGTCGGTTTTAATTCGGATATATAATATGCATAGAACATTTAAACATTTGATTCGGCTTTTAAATATCTACAATCCGACCGGTAAAGAGAAAAAATTGCGGAGATATATTGTAAAAGTCTTAAAACAAAATAAAATTGATTATAAAATCGACTATTTCGGCAATATTTATAGTTTTCAATACAAAAATAAACCTTTTCTCTCGGCTCATCTGGATTCGGTAAAAACTGAAGAAGATAATACTATAAAGAAGAATATGAAAATAAC
>JAGOCL010000024.1 GCA_017998755.1 Spirochaetota bacterium
ATCTGATAAGGTTTTGCTATTACTCCGGCAAACCCGTATTTCTTATAATCTGCCATAATCGGGTCCATAGAGTAACCGCTCGAGACGATAACTTTTACGTCGGGATTGATCTTCAAAAGCTCTTCCATAGTTTTCTTACCGTCCATTTTACCGGGAATTATCAAATCCAATATTACAATATCAAAAGGCTTTTTCTTATTTAACTCTTCTTTATAAATATGTATCGCTTTCTCGCCGTCTTCGGTCGCTATTATTTTATAACCAAGCGCCAAAAATATCTTCTCGCTGTTTGTTCTTATAAAACGGTCGTCGTCCATCATTAAAATTTTTGCCGAATTTGTGATTTTATACTTGTCTTTTAACAATGTATCCGAACTTTTGTTATCCGACGCCGGAAGATAAAACGTAAAAACAGAGCCGTTATTTATCTTTGAATCGACGGTAAAGTATCCGTTATGTTTTTGAATTATCGAATACGAAGTAGTTAATCCCAATCCCCACCCCGAGCCTTTTGTCGTAAAATATGGATCGAATATTTTCTTCAAATTTTCAGACGATATCCCAACGCCGTTATCTTTTATAGAAATCTTAACATACCTCCCCTCTTTTGCAAAAGGAGAGTCTCCCGCTCTCATATCCACATTATTACAAGCAACCTCGATTTTACCGCCTTCCGGCATTGACTGAACCGCGTTAATAACCAAATTATTTATAACTTGCTGTATCTGACCTTCGTCCATCTCTACGTCGTAAACTTCGTCGTCGATATGAAACTCGCGCTCAACCCTCGAACCGGTTAGCGCAAAATTCACAGACTCAACCAATAAGTTCTTAATATTGCCAAGTTTCTTTATCGGTCTCCCCCCTGTAGAAAAAGTCAATAGTTGAATAGTAAGATTTTTTGCTCTTTCGCAGGCCTTTTCAATATCTTCAAGCAGTTCGGACAAATCTTTGGATATCAGATATTCGTTTAGCATAATCCGAGCGAGATAGATGTTGCCCATTATTCCGCCTAGAATATTGTTAAAATCGTGAGCTATACCCCCTGCAAGAACTCCAATCGATTCTATTTTCTGATTTTTAATCAATTCCTCTTCTAATCTTCTTTTTTCGGTAACGTCCCTGAAAACAATAACAATTCCGACCACGATCGAATAATTATCGGTAATATTTGAGGCCTTCACTTCGATTATTCTTTCATATCCGTCTTTCGAAGTCAATATGTACTCTCTAAGAGAAGAATTTCCCGCCTTTTTGATAAAAAAATCATAACTTGAAACTATTCTAGTCTTATTATCATTCGAAATATGCAAAATCAGAGCTTCAAATAACTTTTTTCCGATCCATTCTCCCGATTTCCAACCGGTAAGATCCTCGGCGACTTTATTCATTAACGTTATATTGTCGTCTTTATCAACCGTTATAACTCCGTCGGCAATAGAGCTTAAAGTAACAAACAACCTCTCCTTCTCGTCGGCAAGATTTCTTTCAGTCTCTTTCAGTTCGGTAATCTCGGTAACGACGGCAAAACTTCCCGTATAATTACCCTTGAAATCATACATCGGTTTAGGCGATATAATAGTAGGAATATTTTTCCCCGTTCTGTTCCTCCATTGCAATTCATAAGAAGATTCGATTCCTGTTAATCTCTTTTTCATCTCATCTAAAAATCTAATCCTGTTTTCCTCATCAAGAAATTTCGACACTTTGCTTCCCAACAACTCCTCTCTCGGAAATCCCAGCATTTTACAGAATTTGTTATTTACAAAAGAAAATATATCGTATGAGTTCTTAACCATAAAACCTTCGTTCATAGTCTCGATCAAAGTTTTATACCTCTCTTCGCTTTGGATTAATTTGAACTCTACCGTCCTTCTTTTTAAAATATTGGAAGTTAAAAACATAATAATTATCACTAAAATCAGTATTACCGACGTAATTGAAACAATATAGACTTTATATTCTAAAAAAAACGAATAAGGCTGATTGATCAATACGGATTCAAGCGGCGCGCTCTCCAGCGGAATATTATGCGCTATAAATTCACGATAATCAAAAATCATCTGATTGGGACTTTTCTTAACTACCTTGATTTTTTTAATATCCTCGCCTCTCAATATCCTGTTTACCATAACCGAAGCCAATCTCCCCTGAGATTCCCCCGTAGTAATTACCCCGCCGACAATCCCCGATCCTAAATAAAAATCCCATATCCCATAAATCGGGGCTTTACATTTTTCACGGATCATCGTTAACGACTCGCGAAATGTAAAAGTTTCGCCGTTCTTGTCCCTGTTTAATCCGAACGCTAAAACAATACCATCGTCGACCGAAATTTTTTGAACCTCGGCTAACAACTCTTCCATACTATGATCGTTCAATATCGTAAATTTGTATTTGTCGTTAAAAAACGGGTAAACTTTTTCCAACAATTGTATATTGTAAATTCCCGTAGGAGTCGCGTCGCTTATGACGTAAATATTTTTTGTATCCGGATGGATATGCAAGGCGATCTCCAACGTGGAAAGTATATCGAAAGATTCGACGACGCCCGTTATGTTACTGAAATCTTTAATCCTCTCGTCTGAAAAATAGTTGACTCCGCAAAAAACAATGGGAGTTTCGCCAAAAAGTTCTTTCGAATATTTTAATAAAAAATTAAAAGCGTCGTCGTCGGTAGATAATATAGCGTCAAACTTAATATTTTTAAATTTCAACTTATACATTTCCGCTAATCTTAAAAAATAATCTTCGTTTGACAGAATCTTGGTATCCATAAACTCTATCTGAAAATATATATTTGAGTTTTTCTCAAAATATTTTAAAATAGCGTCGTTTATGCTCTTAGTCCATTCAAGTCCGAGATTATAAGAATGTAGAATGAGAATATGCCGTTCCTTATCGTAATCCTCGCTATAAAGCATACCGGTCGATAATAAAAATATAAGCGCGATAATTATAAAAATCTTTTTCATTACTCTACATTCTATCAATTGCGCCGAAGTAAATCAATAAATAATTTATATATTAATTGACATGTGAAGTTTTTTTTTATAAATTAAGCCAATGAGTTGGATAATAAAAGCCGAAAATATCAGTAAAAAATATATCATATCTCATCAAAAAAAAGAGAGATATCAAACTATTCAAGAAGAGACTATAAAACTCGCGAAAAAAGGGGTAAAAAAAGTTCTATCCCCTTTTATATCGAAATATAAAGACAATTCGCCGCGAAAAGAGGAATTCTGGGCTCTTAAAGATATAAACTTCGAGATAGAACAAGGGGATAGAGTCGGCATCATTGGCAGAAACGGCGCCGGCAAATCCACGCTCCTCAAAATCCTATCTAGGATAACCGAGCCGACTACCGGTAAATTCACCGCCAAAGGCAGAATAGCCAGCTTACTCGAAGTAGGCACGGGATTTCACCCGGAACTTACCGGTCGAGAGAATATTTTTCTTAACGGCTCGATTCTCGGAATGTCGAGAGTCGAAATAAAAAAAAAGTTCGATGAAATAGTCGCCTTCGCCGAAGTGGAAAAGTTCCTCGACACCCCAGTTAAACGCTACTCCTCCGGTATGTACGTACGTCTGGCGTTCGCCGTCGCCGCGCATCTCGAACCGGAGATCCTCATAGTAGATGAAGTACTCGCCGTCGGCGACGCCCAGTTTCAGAAAAAGTGTCTCGGTAAGATGGAAGAAGTAAGCAAAGGGGAAGGACGAACGGTCTTGTTTGTGAGTCATAATATGGGGGCGATATCAAATTTGTGTAATAAAACAATTCTTATGAAATCAGGTTGTATTGATGAATATGACAATACTTTTAAGATAATTCGAAGTTATCTAAATACCTATGAAACTAATAATGACATCGAAGTTGATGTAAAAGATAAAATACGATCTTCGGGATATAAAAAATTGATTAAAAAAGTATGGATAGAAAATGAAATCAATGAAAAAACAAATAATGTTTTTATGGGTGAAAAAATAAGATTATATTTTTCTTATAAATTAGATATTGAATATTCCAATTTAAATTTTGGATTTGGAATTGACACTATAGAAGGAATTAGAGTATTTTCTTTGAATAATTATATTCTTTCAAAGAAAATAGATGCGCCGGTTGAAGGTATAGTATTTTGTGAAATACCGGAGTTAATATTAATGCAGGGGGCATATTATTTAAGTATTTCGATAGTAGAAAACAATAATTCTATTTTAGATTATATTCAGGGGTGTTATTGTTTTAATGTTATAGAATCTGATATATATAATACTGGAAAATTATTAACAAGATCTCAGGGGCTTATTTATATCAAAGGAACAATTGGAATTAAATGATAGTTAGAAGGAGTTAAATTTTAAAATGAAAATTACTTTGATCCAACCCTCAAAGCCTCGAATAGGGACTATAGCAGAAGACAGTTGGGAATTGTGTAGACCCTTGAGTTTACATTATCTCGCTTCATCAATAAAAAATAAAACAAAACATGTTTTTGAAATAATTGATTTTGAATCAAAGTCCTATGTTAATAAAAATTATGAAGAAGTTATAAAAAACAAATCTTCAAATATTTGGGGATTAACTTGTACAACTTATACTAGATTTGAATGTATTGAAATAATTAAATTAATTAAAAAAAATCATCCTAATTCATTAGTAGTGGTTGGCGGCGTTCATTTTATGTATGTTAGCGAAGAAGCTCTAAAAGAAATTCAGGAAATTGATATTGTTTGTCGTGGTGAAGGCGATATTATAATTTTAAATTTACTTAAAGCATTGGAGATAGGCACAGACCTAACAAATGTAAAAGGAATAACATTTAGAAATAAAAACGGAGAAATAATTAGAAATCAAGATGAAGAAGTATTTGAAGATTTAGATACCATAATTCCCTTTTATGACTTTGATTACGAAGACTACACTGAATATCTTTTTGGTTTTAATGAAAAAATTAGAGCTGTTAGTATTTTATCTTCTAGAGGTTGCCCATATAACTGTGTTTTTTGTTCAAAAGCTGGGATGAAATATAGATTAAGAGATCCAAAATTAGTAATTGATGAGATTGAATATTATTATAAAAACTTTCAGATATCTGCATTTAATTTTTTAGATTTAACATTTACGGTAAATAACGAGCATGTAAAAAATATTTGTAACGAAATAATTAAAAGGAATATTAATATAAGGTGGTGGTGTGAAAGCAGGGCAAATATAGATTTAGAATTGCTAAAAATTATGAAAGCAGCGGGTTGTGTTTCGATAGTGATAGGGGTTGAAACTGGTTCTGATAGATTGCTAAAAACAATTGTAAAAGGTATAAGTAAGATTGAAGTAGTTAATTTTTTGAAAGAATGTAAAAAGTATGATATAAAAACAACAGCTTATTTTATGTTTTCTTTACCCGGAGAAACAAAAAATGATGTAAAAGAAACCATAAAGTTTATTAATGAATTGAGGGCATATACTAATTCATTCTCTTTTCAACCGTCAATGATTTTTCCAGGAACAAAATTAGAGAAGATCGCTTTAGAAAAAGGGATTTTACCAAATAATTTTTCATGGCATAAACCATACAAAAATACTTTAAATTCTGAATTAGGACAATTAAATAATATCCCTCTATATATAGAACATATTAAACCAAGAGATTTAAAAAAACTTTTAAATTATAAACATCTAAATGATGGAATTTCTTCAATTGAGAATTATGATAATTTTAGAATTTTCTTGAAAAACAAATCTCCAATTCAAATTTTATTAAAATATTTATCATTTTCTTTTAAAAAGAGAGGTTTTTTTGAATTATTATTTAAAAAAAAATATTGAAAAACATTTTTAAAAG
Organism: Spirochaetota bacterium; assembly: GCA_017998755.1. Lineage (GTDB taxonomy): Bacteria > Spirochaetota > GWE2-31-10 > GWE2-31-10 > MWDO01 > MWDO01. Next base: position 5,847 of record JAGOCL010000024.1, read on the forward strand.
CATTTTTAGGAATAAATAGTGACTAAAATATTATTAGAACATATATCTTGCGATTTATGCGGATCTAAAGAGTATATAGTAAGATACCGAAAACCGGATACATCTCTTTGGCTAAATCAATTTGAATATCCTGTTGTAGAATGTATAAATTGCGGGCTTGTTTTCGTTAATCCTAGACCCACGGAACAATCTATGGGAGAATTTTATTCAAAAAATTATCATGAAAATAGAAATAGTGAAGAACACATTAAAAGATATAAACTTCAATTGGAATTTTTACCAAAATTAAATAATGAGAAAATTCTTGATATTGGTTGCGCAAGAGGCGATTGGTTAATTTATCTGAAAAATATTTATCCAAATATTAGCTTGTATGGCGTAGATTCTTATTCAGAAAAGGTAAATTACAAAAACATTACATTTTTTAATAAGCAATTAACAGAATGTAATTTCAGAAATAATGAATTTGATATAATTACAAGCTGGGCAGTATTTGAGCATCTCCATTATCCGAGCAAATATTTTGAAGAGGTATCACGGATTTTAAAACCGAATGGAAAATTCATTTTTTTAGCGACTAATTCCGATAGTCTTTATGGCAGAAAAGCATATATTGAAGATATTCCGAGACATACATATCACTATTCTGAGAATACGCTCCAAAAATATGCCGATAGATTCGATTTCAAAATGAATAATATTTACTATGATGACAGACTTTTTGACGGTCGCGGAATAGGAACTTTTTATTATAAATTTTTGTTTAAATTGGGTGGAGATTGGCAGAAAATATATTTTAAAAAATTAAACTTCATCCAAAAGTTAGCAGGAAGAATTGGTTACTATTTTGATAAGATTATTTTTAATAATCATTGGGAAGCAAAAAACAGGAAATCAGGTATAATAATTATTGAATTTCAAAAAAAGGTGGATATAGTTGAGGCTAATAGAAAGAATTGCCAATAAAATAAATTATAATACAGTGAAATTATTATTAAAAAGAAAATATTTTAATAATATAAATAGAATTCCTACTCATCTCGCAATTCAGGAAAAATATTTACTATACAAATTATCTTCTAAAACAGCTGGTATATTTGTTGAAATAGGTTCATATATTGGAGCTTCATCTTGTTTTATTTCTGAGGGAATTTTAAGTTCAAAAAAAGAGAGTAAATTATATTGTATAGATACTTGGGAAAACCAGGCAATGACTGAAGGGTTAAAAGATACTTATAAAGAATTCAATGAAAATACGAAAAAATATAGCTCTATTATTATTCCAATAAAAGATTACAGCTATAATGCAATTATTTTTTTTATTGAAAATAACATAAAAATTGATTTTTTATTTATAGACGGCAACCACAGTTACGAGGGGGTTAAAAAAGATTGGGATTTATACTCCCCCTTGTTAAAACCTGACAGTATAGTTTTATTTCATGACATAGGTTGGGCTGATGGAGTGAAAAAAGTAATTGTTGAAAATGTAAAAAATAGATTAAAAAAACATCATTCTTTACCAAATCTTTTTTGTGGATGGATGAAATAATTGTTTAGATAAAAAAACATTATTGAAAAGGAATATTATTTTGAATTTATCAGTGATAATACCTACAAGAAACAGAGCTGTTTTATTAAATAATACATTAGATTCTATTTTATATCAGACTTTACCCCAGAACGAATTTGAAGTAATCGTGATTGACAACGGATCAAAAGACGATACAAATAAAGTAGTCGATTCGTTTAAAACTAAAATTTCTAATTTGAGATATTTTTTCGAAGAAAAGCCCGGTCTTCATGTCGGTAGACATCGAGGATTAAAAGAGGCTCAATCCGATATTTTAGTTTATGCCGACGACGACATAGAGGCATTCCCGAACTGGTTGAAAACAATTAAAGAATCTTTTGAAGATAAAGATATCGCGCTCGTTGGCGGAAAAATTTTACCTAAATGGGAATGTGAGATTCCGGATTGGATAGCAAAAATGTGGAATGAAAAAATCAATCTTGGACAATGTCTAAGTTATTTAAGTATACTGGATTTTGGCGATAAAATCATGGAAATACCTCCGGGATATGTTTTTGGTTGCAATTATTCTGTGAGAAAAGAGATACTAATAAAATCCAAAGGATTTCATCCCGACGGAATGCCGCAAGAACTAATCAAATACAGAGGCGACGGCGAGTCTTATGTTTCGAGGTTTGTTCACACAAATAATTTTAAAACACTTTATAATCCGGATGCGTCTGTCTTTCATGTGATTACCAAAGAGAGATTAACCGTTGAATATTTTTGTAAAAGGGCGTATAATCAAGGCGTTTCTGATTCTTATTTATTTTTAAGAAACAAATATATTTCAGAAAGAGTAAAAAATATATCATTCAACGAAGATATAAAGTTCGTTAAAAAAAACATTATAAAATTCTTGAGTTTTGTTTTATTAAAATTAAAAAAAGATTTAATAAAACAAAATATTCAAAAATCTTATATTTTGGGCTATAGATATCATCAGAAACAATACAAGAATGATGATACTATTAAAAAATGGGTTCTAAAAGAGGATTATTTATAGAAAAAAATTATGGAGCTTCAATATGCCTTGTTATTTGTGCGGATGCGATGAAACAAAAAAAGTTAATGGTAAGGTAAGAGATAATGACAAATTAGATATATTAGAATGTAAAAATTGCGGCTTGATATTTTTATCCTCTTTTTCACATATTGCGGAAGGTTTTTATGAAAACTCGGGGATGCATTCAAATGATATAGATATTAAGTCATGGATAAATGAAACCGAAAAGGATGATGAGCGCAGGTATCAGTTTCTAAAAGAAAAAATTAAAAATAAATCAGTACTTGATTTTGGTTGCGGAAACGGAGGATTTTTATTACGGGTTCGGAATACTGCAAATAAGGTTTATGGAATTGAACTTGAAGATAAAATCTATAAATATTTTAATGAACAAAAACTTTCAGTTTATAAAAATATATCTGAACCCGAAGGTATATTTGATATAATCACACTATTCCATGTAATTGAACATTTTGTTGATCCCGTTAAAGAGCTGCTAAAAATTTCAGAAAAATTATCCGATAACGGAGAAATCATTATTGAAACGCCAAATTCTAACGACGCACTCTTGAAATTATATGAATCAAAATCATTTTCCGAATTTACATATTGGAGTTGCCATGTTTTTTTATATAATAGTAATACGCTGATTCAACTTGCAAAAAAAGCGGGATTAAAAATTAATTTTATTAAACAAGTTCAACGCTATTCTTTAGCTAATCATCTCTACTGGCTTTCTAAGGGTAAACCCGGAGGGCATATTAAGTGGTCTTTTCTTGAAAATGAAATTTTAAAAAGCGTATACGAAAAGGAGCTTGCCGCATTGGGTTTGTGCGATACGATAATTGCAGGATTTGCTAAATAAATCTTAAATAGAATCAACGCTGTCTTTCAAACTGATGAAATTGAATAATCTCTTATTGACATTAAAGACAATTTTATTTATTATCAAGAGAATTGAGTTGCTAAAAAAAAACGATTCAATTTTAATGTGTATATCTAAGAATATTTTTAGGTAATATAATGAATAACAATTTGATAAAGCTTTTTGCAACAGATGTAGACGGGGTTCTGACTGATGCGGGGATGTACTATACCGAAAAAGGTGATGAGTTAAAAAAATTTAATACTCATGACGGAATGGGAATTCATCTTATAAAAAATGACGGCATTAAAACTGCAATATTAACTTCTGAAAACACTAAGATAGTTGAAAATAGAGCAAAAAAATTAAAAATTGATTATGTTTTTCAAGGAGTTAAAAATAAACTTAAAACTATGCTTGATCTATGCAAAAAATTGGATATTGAAATAAATAATGTGGCATATATCGGCGACGATATTAACGATTTAGAATTGTTAAAAGCCGCCGGAGTAAAAGCATGCCCAAATGATGCTGTTGATAAAATAAAAAATATTGAAAATATTCACATTTTGTCAAAAAACGGGGGGTATGGCGCAGTTCGTGAATTTTGCGATATGATAATTGATATAAATGATAGAAAAGGAGAAAATAATGATTGAAAAAATTGAAAATCCATCTAAATATTTAGGAAATGAACTTGAATATCTTAAAAGAGTATTGGAAGGTGAAAATTGGTCTGCCACAGGTGGTAGTTGGACAAATAATCTTGAAAAAGAATTTGCAAAAAAAATAGGGACTGAATTTGGAGTTGCGTTTAACTCGGGGACTTCGACTCTTCATGCAGCGCTGGAAACAGTTGGCGTTATACCCGGCGATGAAGTTATATCTCCTGCGCTAACTGTTATTATGGATACAACCGCAACCCTACATGCAAACGCCGTACCGGTTTACTGCGATATTGATGAGAGAACTTTCAATATAGATCCAAATGATCTTGAGAATCGAATTACACCAAAAACTAAAGCAATTATAACAGTTGCGCTATACGGATTATCCCCGGATTATGACAAAATATTAAATATTGCAAAAAAACACAATATTGCGGTTATTGAAGATAATGCTCAAGCAGTATTAAGTAAATATAAGGGGAAGATATTAGGAACCATTGGAGATATTGCCAGTTTTAGTTTCGAAAACACAAAGCATATTTCATGCGGCGAAGGCGGGATGATAACTACTAACAATGAAAAATATGCGCAAATAAGCAGGAAAATTGGCGGGCATGGTTTTAAAAATCTTCAAGCATCAGAAGGGAGAATAAGACTTAATCAAGATGTTTTTCAGAATCCGAATTATAAGAGACATGATGTTCTTGGCTGGAATTACCGTCTGTCAGAGTTTAATTCGGCTGTTGCTTTAGCCCAACTTGAAAGAGTTGAAGAGTTGGTAGATTTAAGAATCAAATCAGCGAATATTTTTATCGATGTTATGAAAAGTTGCGATTATCTTATTCCACAATATATTCCTGATGATTATATAAATACTTATTATACTCTTGGCGTTAAGTACTATGGAGATAAAAGTATCGGAGTTTCATGGGAAGAATTTAGAAAGACATATATAGAAATGGGCGGCGACGGTATTTATGGAGCATGGAGCGTACCATATCTTGAACCGATGATTTCTGAAAGACAGTTTGTAAAAAGATTACCTGAAATATATAAAAATGTAAAATATGAAAAAGGATTGTGTCCAAAAGCTGAAGAGGTACAATCGAAAATTATGCAGTTTAAAACAAACTATAGAGACATTACGCTTGCAGAAACTAAAGCTGTTATCTTAGCCAAAGTAATTAAGAAATTCTCAAAATAATACAGGGGAATATATGTTTGATATTAATTTTTATATGAGATTTCATCAATTAAGAAAAGATTTAGATGCCGGCAAGAAATATAGTAGAATTTTCTTAGAAGAAAAATTAGAAGAAATTAGAAGTAAAAATCCGATTGTTTATAATATTGAAACAACAAATGCCTGTAATATGAAATGTCAAATGTGCCCCAGAACGACTATGATGACAAGACCAATAGAAACAATAACAAAAGATATATTTATAAAGGTTATTGACCAGCTAAAACCACATTCTGAAAACGACTGGTTATTATGGAAAAAATTTGTAGAAGATGAGTACTGTATTAAAGAAAACGATATGAGCGAAAATCATTTTTTTCTATATATAATACCAAAGGTAATTCAACTTCATGGTTATGGCGACCCATTACTTGATAAAAATATGGGAGAATATGTTTCTTTACTAAAAAAAAGAGGTTTTTATTCTTATTTCAGCTGCAATCCTTCAAATATTAATTTAGAACAGACAAATAAAATGCTTGTGAGCGGTCTTGATTATATAAAATATTCTATCGAGAGCGTTGACGATGAAGCTCATAAAAAAATAAGAGGTGAGGCATCAAATTTCGGTCAAAGTTATAATAAAATTTTAAAAGTTTTAGATTTTAAAAAACGGAATAATATCAATACAACAATTATTATAACAATGTTAGATCTTAACAGGAAAAATCAGAAAGAGGATTATGAAAAATTAAGGGAAGCTTTTAAAAATCTTGACATCTATTTATATCTGAAAAGCGAAGATCAGCAATGGTACAGAAAAGATTTTCATGGCACAAAATCAGTTCATTGGTCTGAAGTTTGTAAGCATCCTTGGATGTCTATTAGTATAAAATCTAATGCAGAAGTTGCTATGTGTATGGAAGATTTTAATAATGAAATAATTCTTGGAGATGCATCAAAAGAAAGTCTGTTTGATATATGGAATGGACAAAAATATGTTAAATTTAGAAATGACCATTTAAATAAAAATTCTATGATTAAATGTACAAATCAATGCGATATGAAAATTATTGGAGATTACTTATGAATAATAAACAGATAAAAATTGGTAACATATTTATAGGAGAAGACAAACCCATATATTTGATTGCCGAAATTGGCATTAATCATAACGGAGATATTCAAACAGCAAAAAAACTTATGGACGCGGCTTTCGCAACCGGCTGGAATTGCGTTAAATACCAGAAAAGAACTCCCGACATTTGCGTCCCTGAAGCTCAAAAAAAAGTTTTAAGACAGACAATATGGGGAGAGATGACATATCTCGAATATAAACACAAAATCGAATTTGGTAAGGAACAATACGATTATATAGATATATATTGTAAAGAAAAACCAATCGATTGGTCCGTATCGGTGTGGGATATACCGAGTTTAGAATTTATTTTGAAATATAATATTCCATTTATAAAAATACCATCAGCTAAAATTACGGATATCAACATACTTACGGAGTGCGCAAAGTCCGGAAAACCGGTTTTTTGCTCAACAGGTATGAGCACAATAGAAGAAATTGATAAAGCAGTTGAAATTCTTGAAAAATATTCAAATAATAACTATGTTTTGTTTCATACTAATTCTACCTATCCAACTAAACCTGAAGAATTAAATCTTTTAGCTATTAGGACTTTAAAAGAGAGATATCAATGTTTAATTGGTTATAGCGGGCATGAATTTGATCTGGAACCTTCAATCATTACGGCAACTCTTGGAGTATCTGTGATAGAAAGACATGTTACTCTTGATCACAATATGTGGGGATCAGATCATTTTGCTAGTTTAGAGGTACAGGGAATGGATAAACTTAAAAGAAGAATTGATAGTATTTATCAAATTATGGGAGATGGTATAAAAAGACCTACTAAAAGCGAAGAGGAAATAAAAAAGAAATTAAGAGGTTAATTATGAAAAAAGCCGTTTTTATTACAGTGAGATCTGATTCAACAAGACTACCGGGAAAAGCATATAAAGAGATATTGGGTAAATCTGTAATTGAACTTATTATGTTAAGGGCAAAACTTATTAAAAATGCAGATATGGTTGTTGTATGCACTACAGAAAGAGAAATAGACAATCAAATTATTGATATATCAAAAAATGTGAAAATATTCAATTTTAGAGGTTCATTAGAAGATAAATTAGACAGATGGCTTGGAGCAGCTAAAAAATATAATATCGATTATTTTGCTACTTTTGACGGCGATGATCTATTATGCGATCCTTATTTAATTGATCTTGGACTAACTCAAATCGAAATCGAAAATCTTGACTTCTTAAAAGCTCCAGACGGATTAGCTATAGGATCATTTACTTATTGTATAAAAGTTAAAGCGCTTGAAAAAGTTTGTTCAATAAAAGATACTAACGATACGGAAATGATGTGGACATATTTTGAAGATACAGGTCTTTTTAATGTTGGGAAATTAAAAGTAACTGAAAAATTATTTTTTGATAAAGATATAAGATTGACTCTGGATTATCAGGAGGACTTTGATTTCTTTACATCAGTTTTCAATCATTTTAATAATAATGAAAATAAAATTCCTTTAATCGAAATAATGAAATATCTAAAAAATAATCCGGGTATTGTTAAAATAAACTCAAGTAAGCACGAAGAATGGAAAAATAATCAGATCAAAAAAACTAAATTAGTCTTAAAAGGGATATAATTATAAATGAATATAATATTTACCGCATCATATTTAAGTATGAGAGAGACCTTTGATATTATTTTAGACAATGAAAATGATTTCCTGATAGTAACGCCCAATGAAAAATCATATAATTTTTTTAAATTATTATATAACGAAAATAAAGTTTACTTTACATCAAAAGTATTTAAAGCGTCATTTTTTATTAATTTTCTATCAACTGTTTTAAAATTGATCAGTCAATTTTTAAAATTATGTTTTTTCTACTCTGAATCGATGCGTTTGATTATAAACATTATATCTGAAATTATTCCTACATATATTAAAAAAAAAAATATTTGGGATTATTTTAAAGATTTAAAAAATAATAATGTCTTTTTTTGGGAAACCGGTTACTGTTATTTTGAAGATTGGCTTATTTATAAATTATCTAAAACTAATAAAGTTATTTATATTC
>JAGOCL010000412.1 GCA_017998755.1 Spirochaetota bacterium
AATAATTATCAATATACGGGAAATTACTATGATTAGCGATAAATATATTTATTTGCCTAAGGGCGGGATGATATTCGATACGTCGATAGGCGCGATTCAGTTTGGCGCGCCGCCTGAGACTATTAAGGACTCGATGAGCTTAAATAGAGCGGTCCCGACTTATTATATAGCTCCAAAGAATTTATTTTCTCATAAAAAGATGTCAAGTTTTATCGATATTGAGTTTCCATGCTATTTTAACTATTATGTTTTGCATAAGAGTATAACGATTTTTTGTACAAAACGGCAGAGCGAAGCTATTGGGGCGTTTTTTAGCGAATCTTATTTTGGGCCGAAGGAACTGAATCTTGAAATAGAGTATATCGACGGTAAGAACAATCCTTACTTTCCTGAGATGGAAAAAGAGTTAAAATATTTTTCTACGCATCCAAAAGAAAACAGGCAGATGGTTCTTGATGATTTCATAGAGTTTGTAATATTACAAGAAAATAAGACTATTACATACAAAGATATTACTTTCTTTCTTGACGTTAATAAAAATAAAATAAATATAAACGACAAAGGGGTTGAATACGAATTAGATTGGAATTTGGATTACGATAATTCTGAAGATAAAAAAAACGAGAGCGATTCTATATTTATACCGCCGTCTTTTGGGATAACGACGTTGGGATCGTCGCATGGTTTTGATCCGAAAGGGAAGACAAGCGGTTTTATATTTTGGATTAATGGTAGCGGAATTATGATCGATCCCCCGATTGATTCCGCTTTGTGGCTTATAGACGAGAACGTCGATCCCAGAATGGTTAATTCTGTAATATTAACGCATTGTCATTCCGATCACGACGCGGGGGTTATGCAGAAGATTTTACAAGAAGGGAGAGTTACGCTTTATACGACTTCGACAATATTTACGAGTTTTATAAAAAAAACGTCCTTATTGACGGGATTAAACGAGATTGATATAGTAGAATTAATTGATTTTATACCTGTAATGATAGGCAAACCGATAAATATTAATGGAGCGATGGTATCGTTTAGTTATCGGCTTCATTCAATTCCGACTATCGGATTTGAAGTCTTTTTTAAAGGTAAAACGGTCGTATATACTTCCGATCACCTAAATGGCAAAAAGTATTTTGATAATCTGAAAGAGTTAGGAGTTTTACCCGACGGTAGATATGAAGAGTTAAATAATTTTAACTGGCGGAAAGATATTATAATCCATGAAGCCGGAATTCCGCCGTTACATACTCCTATCGAAGTATTATTGGAATTACCCGACGATGTTAAGAAAAATATTTTTCTAGTTCATACAGATAAAAGTAAAATCCCGGAAGGATCAAATCTTAGCGTTTCGCCGACAGGATTATCGAATACTATGAATATCAAGGTTCAACCTTCTATTCATTCGGAATCTGTTCAAATATTGAACCTTGTATCCGGTTTGGATATATTTATGGATATAAAATTTGAAAAAGCGGCCGAGTTTTTAAGCATTATAAAATATAGAAAGTTTAAAAAAGACGAATGTTTGATAAAAGAAGGTGATTTTGGAAAAAGATTTTATATTATAGTCGCGGGAAGAGCCAGATTGATAGAAAAGGGGATTGAGAAAGCGATATTAACTTCGGGAAGTTATTTTGGAGAGACGGCTCTAATTTTAAATCGCTTGACAACAGGCACTCTTATTGCGCTGACGGATATTGTAGCGATGATAATTGAAAAAGAGGATTTCCTTATGTTTCTAGCAAATACTCCCGTCTATGAAAGGTTAAAAAAACTCGGCTCGGTAAGAAGTCAGGGGTCTTGGGAGACGATAGAATTGAATCCATTGTTTAATAGCATGACGATTAATCAAAAAAATCAATTGGAACTTCTTTTTAATTTTGAAAAAGTAAATAAAAATGAAGTTATTATTCATAATAACAAAGCTCTGGATTTTGCTTTTATTTGGAATTCCGGTTCCGGCGTAATAAAAGATAAGAATAATAAAATTGAGAAAACGTTGAAAAAGGGGGATTTTGTAGGAAATCCAATATACCTAGTAGGAGAAAAAGTACTGGATAAAACAGTAATAGCCGATACCGATTCCACTATATTCAAGATAAATTGGGATAGTATGCTGAAATTTTATCAGAAAAATCCTCGAATATTACTTGAATTAAGGGATAAGGACGAATATTAGGTTTTTTAGTTCAATTTTTTTAACCAAAGATATTTTTTTAATTGACGGTAAAATATAAAAGACTTTATTATTTCTTCGATTGTTATTCCGACGAAAGCTCCTATCGCTCCAAATTTTAAGAAAACCCCCAAGATTAAGCTCAACGGCGCTCCGACCGCGATAAAACTAATCAACGTTATAAGCATTACGCTTTTAGTCTGTCCGCCGGCTCTTAATACGCCGGGGATGATAGAATTTAAGACGGTAAAATAGAGAGAGACCCCAAGAATTAATACGCATATCCACGCTGTAAAAAAAGTATCGGGCTGGACTTTGTAAATATTTATCAAGTTGTATGAGAATATTATTAAAATCAGAGCCGGAATTGTTATAATTAATAGGCCGATTTTTATACCTAATTTTGCAAATAATACGGCGTTTTTCATTTTTCTTTTACCTAAATTATGCCCGACGCTAATCATGATCCCTTGCGCCAGTCCGGACGCCGGTAAAAACGCCATGCCCTTAAAATTTTTTACTATCGAGTAGGCGGCGTACGCTCCGGAGCTTATGAAATTAAATACCATAGTATAAAACATTCTCGCTCCTTGCCAGTAAAAGCCGTCGATAGACATCGGATATCCTACTCCGATAATTTTTTTTATCTGACAAAAATCAGGCTTGAAAAGATCAAGAAACGATAATTTTATCGCGTTCGACCTTTTGAGTATTACTATGATAAGCGCTAATCCTTGAATGAGAGACGATATTAATGTTGAAATAGCCGCGCCTTTATAACCGTGTTCCGGAAACGGACCTATGCCGAATATTAAGATATAATTGCCAATGATATTAAGAATATTGGTAATTATTGATATTTTTACGGGAGTTTTTGTATCTCCCATAGAT
>JAGOCL010000413.1 GCA_017998755.1 Spirochaetota bacterium
GGTTTTTGTTTTATAATTGGAATTTATATAAGGAATAAGGTCGTTAATAATAAAATTGACATAGCTCTCCCCTTTACCCGAACCGGCGTAGTTAGCGTCTAAAGTCGGCGTATATTCAGGAATTCTGTCGTTTGTATTGTTAATACCGACTATTATTAACGGTTCTATAAGATCTTTGGCTATCAATCCGTCGTAAGCCGTCTCAACATGCCACGATCCGTACGGACCGCCGGCAAAAAACAAATTTTGCCCGTCGTGCATATAGACTACCGGATACGTTACGTCGCTCGACGGATCGTAACCTAACGGAAGATATACTTTAATGTCGCGATTTAAAAGTTGATAACTGTTTGTAAATCCTTTATGCGTAATTAATCTACCTAAGGTAGTTGTCGTCGTTGAAGAACCGACTAAAGTTGTTGTAACGCCGTCTCCATTATTGTCCTGAGCATTGGGGCAGGAAACCAAAAATACCGTAAATAAAGCGATACAAAGTAATAATCTGACTAATTTTTCCATATAAGCCTCCGTAAAAATAAATTATTTAAGAAAATTATGTATTTTTTTTATTCTATTAATTACAAATTAAGCGTCGGTTTTACGTTTTTTGTAAGTTCTTTCACGTTTGAGGAAAACTTTTCGTGAAACAAACGTATCCTTTCCAAAAAATCTTCCCTTTGAATTGCGGCGATTCTAAAACTCGTAGCTCCGGCGTGTCCCCCTCCGCCTAGAAAATATACTCCAAAAACCTCTTCAAAAAGCGTTTCCAATTCGCGGAGATCGTATTCTTTAAACGAATGAGACCTTCTGATTTTCAAATAATAAAGCTTGTAAACAGTATCAAAATAGGTAAGAATACCTATGGCCCCGGAATATTCGGGAACCATATTGGACAAATCAAGAATAACTTTACTTAAAATACAGGTTGAATCTTTTGAGTCTGCTATCGACTCGTATTTATCAATCGGCGGTATTATTAGCAAACCTACTCCGTTAGCGACATTTACGTCTTTTAGTAATTTAAGAAGAGCTTTTTCTTTTATCTCGTTCATTCTGCTAATGGTGTCAAAGACCAATTTGGCGTTATTGATATTTTTAGTATGACTCCACGTCAGTTTTTGTAATCTTTCGGATAAAAAACCAAACCATTTATCGTAGCTCTCCCTATTGACTACAAATTTACCAAACTGCGTGTCAAAACATATTCCGACTAATAAAGAGAGCACTATATTTCTCGGAAAAATTTCGTCGATAGTTTGCTTTCTTTCTCCATTTTTACTCAAATAATCCAACATTTCGCAAAGTATCTCGCAACAAGAATTTGTATTAAAAAAGAAGACTATCGATTCTTCAAAAATCTGTTCGCTGTCTCCCCCAAAGTGATGGTCAATTTCTATGCAAACCCGATTACTATTTTTCCCCCAAAACGAATTTATTTTATCAAATTCGTGAAGTAAAAAGTGCGTCGGCGTATCGCAAGTTATTAAGACGGGACGCGTTTTTGAAACGTACTTTTCTATCTTGGCTATATCGCCTGAAATATCTATCTTGTTATATACGGCTACGTCAAACAAAAAATCCAAATTGGGGTCGAATCCTTCCGGTAAGAAAATCGAGCAATTTTTTTTGCGGCATCTCAGATACAAAGCTAACGCTATGCTAATCCCTACCGCGTCCGGATCGGGACTAAAGTAAAACAAATAATCAGAGTTATTATTTAAAATCCCTTCAAAGAGAGCGATGTTTTTTTTAAATATTTCCTGCGATATTTCTTCTTTTTTATCCATATCAACTCATTTTTTATTTCTACTTATTCATTATAGCGCTTTATTTTTAAATTTAAAGCTCTTTATACACTTTTGATTCAATAAATATTTTTAACAACTCCGCGTCGATTTTGCCGTCGTTTTTTTCCATATTTAGAATATCCAAGGCTTTCTCTTCCGAAACGGCTCTCTTGTACGGACGATCCGACGCGGTAAGAGCGTCGTAAATATCGGCGATAGCCATCATTCTGGCTTGGATAGAGATATCTTCCGATTTTATCCCTTGAGGATATCCCTTTCCGTCAAGTTTCTCGTGATGTTTATATGCGATCTCAGGTATAACAGACATATCTTTAGTCCACGGAATATTACGCAAAAAATTGTACGAATGAATAACGTGGCTCTCTATCTCTTTTCTCTCAGATTCCGTCAAACTGCCTCTTTTTACCGTCAGCGATTTCATCTCCTCCTCTTCTAGATACCTGACTTTCTCCAAACCGTCCGAGCTTTCATACCATTTATCGGCCAAACCGCTTATAATCTTCGAATTATCCTCTTCTAACAACGTTGGTTGATTCGCTTTTATTATTATCGACAAATAATAATCGATTTCGTTTATTTTATTCTTAACGTCGTTATCTAGCTCAGCTTCAACCGAACTATAACGTTCCGGACCGCTCTCTTTGAGAATTTTGATTTTATTTAACAAATTATCGTTTATTATTAGCTTTTTAATATAATCCAATCTCGCTTTTATCTTATCCATATCTCTCGGGTAAAGTTTCTCGGCTTTAACTAAAACTTCCTCTCTTACGCCTATTTTACCAAAATCGTGCAATAATCCGGCGTACTCGATATTTTTTATATCGTCCGGGCTAAATTTAACGTCTTTATAAGCTCCGCTCTCGACTTCGCTTACTTTCTTCGCCAACTCGGTTGTTAATTTAGCGACTCTTTCGCTATGTCCGGAAGTAGTCGGGTCTCTAGACTCTATCGCCGTTACCGAAGCCCTGATGAATCCTTCAAATATATTTTTGATCTCTTTATACAGCATACTGTTTTCAAGCGAAACGGCCGCTTGACTTGCAAGCGAACTTACTATCTCTTCGTCGGAACTGTCGTAACTAAGCTCTTCGTTTTCAAAAACAACCGGATCAAATATATTCGCCTGAAAATTCTTTTTTTTATTAAATAACTGTATAACGCCTATGATATCTCCCCTGTGATTTTTCATGGGAACTACAATTATCGATCTATTGTGAACCTTCATCTTCTTTTCCGCTTCGACGTTATATGAATAGTCTGCGT
>JAGOCL010000414.1 GCA_017998755.1 Spirochaetota bacterium
GTAACTGTATCCGGAAAAATACTAGGAGTTAGAAAAAACGAGTACGACCGAACCTACGTTATTTTGTTCGATGCCAATATGCCTCATTTCATCAAGGACAAAATATTTTCATATATTTTTAAGTACCTTCAGAGCAACCTTGAAACGGAATTGAAGACCGTATAAACTCATTTCTCCGTCAATTTTATCGGCTTTCCTATTATTTTCTTCTCTTCATAGTAATTTTTATAATACGCCGCCGGGCCAAAATTTTTATTATCAAAATATTTCAATGATTTAATAAATTCGCCTTCATTTCCGTCTTCGTAATATTTTATGATATTTTTAAATTGAAGTATATCTTCCGCCGCGGCGTCGGAATAGAAATAAAATCCTACCGGTATATCTTTTCCTTTTACGCTGAATTTTCCAAGATAATTAAGGCGCGATTTATCGGATAAAGCGTTGTAAGTATTCTCGCCCGCCATTATTCTGGTATCAAAAAACTTATTCGCTCCTTCCAGCCGGCTAGCAAGATTCACGTTATCGCCGATCGCAGTGTATTCCAATCTTTTTCCGCCGCCCAGATTTCCTAAGATCATCTTTCCGGAATTAACGCCGATACGAACGTTTAGTCCGAAATCTTTCGACAATTCCTTATTTATTTTAAAACATTCAAACGCCGACTTTACAGCCATATCGGGATGGTCGCTAAACTCAGTCGGAGCTCCAAAAAGCGCCATCAGCCCGTCTCCAAGAAATTTATTAACAAGACCTCTGTTATTAATAATAATATCGCAAAACGCTTTTAAATATTCGTTTAATATCTCAACGACCTTTTCGGGAGTGTTCTTCTCCGAAAAAGTTGTAAATCCTTGTATATCGATAAACATAGCCGAAGCGTTGAGCTCCTCGCCTTCTGTTTCAAGAGGTTTTGCCGAATCCGATACTTTTTTGAGTAAATCGGGGCTAAGATACGTCCCGAACGCATTTTTGATAACATTTCTACTCATTCCCACCAATACATAGTTGACTAAAAGAGTTGATAAAAACGCTAAAAGAAGAAATGCGAAGAAAAATACTATTCTAGATTCAATATTGAATTTAGAAAATAGAGCGTATTGAGCCAATACGACAATAACAAGCGTTATCATAAAATATAAAGAATATCTAACAAAAGACTTAGCGTCTAAGCCAAAATAGACTAAAAACGATAATAATATCAAAAATATAGCCGTTTCAAGAAAAATATTTATATTTTTTATCCAGTCTTCATAAACCATATTAAGATAGGCCGTCGCATGAATTTCAACTCCCGGATACGCTTTTCCTTTCACGGTAAAAGGGGTATTTTTCTGGTCCAACAACCCCCTAGCGCTAGCGCCGATAAAAATCACCTTATCCTTAAAAGTTTCGGGGATTATCGTCGTTTGCAATCCTCTTCTTGCGTTTAATACATTTTCAAAAACGAAGTTAAACGAAAAATAATCTATCGTCTGATTGATCTGCTCCCCTTTATCGTTCAAATTATATCCGCCGGGGCCGTACCAATTTAGGGCGAATTTACCTTTTTTATTTAATTCCAGTTTTGAAGGCATTGTATTGCGGTTATTAGCCAGTAAATATGTAGTTGCCGCTAACGATGGGTAATAATCGCCGTTTATCCTGACAAAAGGGGTATATTGTCTGATAACCCCGTCGTTTTCCGCCTCAATTTCGACGTATCCCAGATTTTTGTTATTTTCTCTAAATAAATAGTAAGGCGAAATAATCCCTTTATATTCGTTGACATACTTAAAATCGTCTGCGTTTTTTATATCAAGTAACTCCAATTTATCTTCAGAATCAATATACTTATCTATATTATAAGATAATACAATTTTTTCGGTATTATTAATAACCTCCGCAAACTCATTATCGTTATCTTCGCCGTATGAATCGAGACGGTCAATATCGGGGCTGGAAAATAATATATCAAAAACAACCGCTTTAGCCCCCATTTTTATAAGATAATCAGAAACCAATGCGTACAAATTTCTTGGCCAAGGCCAAAGAAGCGATTTCTCCTGCATCTTTTCTAAACTTATGTCGTTTATATCGACAATAGCGACATTTTGAGTTTTGTCTCTTTCGGTTTTATGCGTCCTAAAAAAAATATCGTAAATGTTGTTATTTAAAATTATAAAAGGCTCGGTTAATGATAATAAAAAAGTCAACGCCAAAGAAGAAACCATTATTATAACAAAAAATATTATTTTGTTATTCTTTTTACTTTTTACATTCATACATAACTCCAATGAATTTAATTATCTTTAAAATCCGAGCTTTTCAAATTTAAAATTTGTTTCTTGAAATCGCCAAAGGGTCTTGTCGCATTCATTTCTACATAACTCTCGATATATTTGTTCATAATAACGTCTATATCTTTTGCGAAATCTTTTAATGCAAATTTGATAACGGTAAAAAACGTATGGGGATCGGTCTCTTTATCTTCGTAAACTCGATCTACTGTGGAAGAATATAGAGCGACTTCGGCAAAATTATCCGACGCGCCCTTAACGATTGATGCAAAAAGATCCGAAGAGGGATCGGCGTCGGCGCTTATCAAAAAGTCTGCCGATATTCTCTCCATATTTTTTTTCACGAAGGCCGACATCTTGTAACGACCTTTAGCCGTCGCCGTATCTATTGCAATTTTTGTATCCGTTTCGTTGGAAGATTCGATGATGAATAGGTCTTCTAAACTCTCCTTTATCAAAAAAGAAGTATCTAACCGGCTCTCTTCCGGCCTGAAATCATTATCCATTTTTAGCTCGTTCTCTAAGAGGCATGAAGAAAACGTTATAACAATCAAAAATATACTTATAAATCTCATACGATTTTTCTTAAATGTCCTTTATTAATATCGTTTTATCCGTTTTACAATATATGTAAACGGCCTAATATTTGTAAACAGCCAAACTATACGCTATTTTTTTCTTTTCGTCAAAGTGTCTTCTTATTATATAAGAACCGGCTAAAGAAGATTTGCTCTTCTGATTAGAGTAATACGACGTCATTTCAAAATTATTTATGATCAAATCTCTTAC
>JAGOCL010000415.1 GCA_017998755.1 Spirochaetota bacterium
CCGGAGACAGATCGCAAAAAATCCGCACCTATAACTTTCCTCAAAACAGAGTTACCGATCATAGAATTAATCTTACTTTATACAAGCTGGATTTTTTTATGCTGGGGGATCTTGACGAAATGATCGATGCTTTAAAAATTAATTCTATAGAAGAAATTATGAGACATGAAGATTAAATTATGAAAGAAACTACGTATAAGATTAAAACATATAAAAAAGATTCTATTATATACCTTGAAAAAACTAAAGCGCTTCCATATTTGTTTATCATAAAATCCGGAAAAGTACATAGAACGATAAATTTCCTCGAGTCGGACGAAACGGAGATTTTAAGCGAAGGGGATAATTTTGGTTTTGTAACTTGTTTGACCGGAGCAAATAATATTGAAAGAATAACCGCTTTAACTGACTGCGAAGTTATACTTATAGATAAAAAATGTATAATCCCTTTTTTATCTCAAAAAAAAGAGATATTTATAAAAATTATTAAGGATTATTCAAACAGATTAAGAAATTTAGATTCTATGTACAATCAACTTTTGTCGATATCTCAAAAAAAGAGCTCTATAAACTTGATATTGCAAGCGGTCGATTTTTTTGAAAAAAGTAATGATATTGAAAAAATGAATTATTCTTACAATATATACGCTAACGAGTCAAATAATCTTAACGCTTTTTCTAACAAGAAATATAAAAAAGTCCAATTGCAGAAGTTTAACGCTTCAGATAAAATTAAATTAAAAAAGGATCAAATTGTTTTTCTCGAAGGAGAATCCGGAGATTATTTCTTTTATATAGAGAAGGGAAAGATAAAGATATCCCACTATTTGACTGATAAAGAGATAATAATGTCTATACTGGGAGAAGGGGAATTTTTTGGCGAAATGGCGCTTCTTAATGAAAAATCAAGAATGGCTTCGGCAACCGTTTTTGAGGATTGTCAATTGCTTGTTCTCGATCAAAAAACCTTTATGGATAAGTTGGGAGACGCTATATTGCAAAAAATATTTTTGAGTCTCGCATACCGTTTTTATCATACTTATAGAAGAGTAATTAACTTAAGTTATAAAAATCCTTTAGCTCGAATGTACGATTGCCTAGATTATTTAATTGATATAAAAAATGGTATTCAAAGGGAAGATTCTTTTCACTTTTATTTTTCTATTGATGAAATTAAGAGAATGACCGATACGATAGACGTGGATAACAAACATTTGAGCGACTTTTTAAACGACGATAATATAAGGTTTTCGCCGGGAGAAATGGTAATAATTAATATCAATAAATTTTACGCAAAACTTAGGAAATTTACCGGTAAGAGTAAAGAATAACATTAAATAGCGGAGTTTTTTTTGATAAGCATTAGATATAAAATATTAGTAGTAGTAGTTCCTTTACTATCCGCAAGTATGATATTATTAGCGATAATATCTGTAGGTTTCGCTCGAAATGGTATTACTAAAATCGCGACGGAATTTTTAGGATATAAAATTAATGAGATTATACAAAAAGCCGCAAACGAAGTCGGTAATTTGAAAGAATCTGAATTCGGTTCTGATCCGATGTTTGTGGAAGAAATTAAAAAAGGCGTCGAATCTTATGCCGGAAGTATTACAAAACGAGACATTGAGTCGGTTTTGGCGATAGACGGCAAAGGTATTATCCGAATGTCGACCGATTCGTTTTTAAAAGTGGGACAAGAAGCAGACTTTTTTCATTTATTTAGCTCTAAAGAATCCGATTGGATAGAATTTAAAGCAAACGGCTTGAGCAAGGTAGGATTTTACAAATATTTTCAGGAATGGGATTATTATTTTTTATTATCGGTTTATTCTTCAATGTTTTATAAAGACGCCAATAACCTTTTCTCAAATTCTGTTTTGATACTCTCCGTAAGTATCTCAATTATGATCATACTTTTGTTTCTATTTATCAATTATATACTAAGTCCGTTAAAAATTGTCGTAGATACTATGCGGGATATTATCAAAAAAAACGATATGTCCACAAGAGTTCCTGTAAAATTTAACGACGAAATTGGAGAACTGTCTTTTACGTTTAATAATATGCTTAACGAACTTCAAACTGCATACGATCAAATCAAAGAATACGCTTATCAGTCTGTGCTGGCTCAAAAGAAAGAGGAACGAATCAAAAATATGTTCCAAAAATATGTGCCTCAAGACGTAGTTAACGAGATTGTGCACAACCCCGATCAAGCTCTCGTTGGTAAAAACTCCAACGTATCGGTTCTTTTCTCAGACATTCGAAGTTTCACTACTATTTCCGAGACTATGACGCCTGAAACTCTGGTAGACTCGTTAAATCGTTATTTTACAGTTATGGTTGATATTATTTATAAACGTCGGGGAGTTATCGACAAATACATCGGCGACGCTATTATGGCAATTTTTGGAGCTCCAAAGAAATATGGAGACGATCCTCAACAAGCCGTACTATCGGGGCTTGAAATGCTTGAAAATCTTGATAAATTTAATCAAGGCCAAAGAGATAGAGGATTTAAAGAGTTTAATATTGGAATAGGTATTAATTACGGCCCTGTAACGGTTGGAAATATCGGCACTTCTCAAAAAATGGATTATACAGTTATCGGAGACGCCGTAAACCTAGCTTCTAGACTGGAAGGATTAACTAAAGAGTATCATGTAAAAATAATAATTTCGGAAGGAACTTATGAAGCCGTTAAAGATTATTTTTACGTTAGAGAAATTGACAGAGTTAGGGTTAAAGGTAAATTTAAACCTGTAAAAATATTTGAACCGGCAAGAAAATTGACTGCCGAGCAGAAAAAGGCATGGACTTTGTATAATAGCGGTATTAGGAGTTTTCTAGAAAGAAGATGGAACGAATCAGAAAAATATTTCCAAGGGGCTTTGGATATTTTGAAAAACGATTTTTTAACAGAAAAATATTTGGAAGATATTAAAATATTTAGAAATAATCCTCCCGAAGACGATTGGGATGGAACTACGACTATGACGCATAAATAATAATAGATGAACGGCCATTACCTTTGGCTTTTTCGGTAGCGACGTTAGAT
>JAGOCL010000416.1 GCA_017998755.1 Spirochaetota bacterium
ATTTTACGATTTATATGAAAAAAAAGAGGCGCTTTCGCCTAAAGAATTAAAAAGAATACTAAATAATAATAAATATGAGCTGTCTAAAAAAGACTCTATAAAATTGGCGGATTTATATTCGTCAATTTGTTTATTCAGTAAAGCGTTTTCATTAGTTAAGGAGAATTACGAAGCCGATTACTCGCTTTCTTATAAAATTTTATCGGATATTCGAGATAAAAGCAAAAATAACAAACTAAAGTTATCTGTCGAGAGCTTCATAATCGAGAAGAAGGTAAAAGAAATGGGATTTTCAAGCGAGCTTGTAGAAGCTATAGCCGAGGAAATTGACGATTATTTTGACGAAAATCCAAACTCAATCTTAAAAAGAAAAATTTGGTTATAGCAAATATTTACTTTTTACCGATCAATTTAACGGTCGGTTTGCCTTCATATAAATCTATAATAAGTTTAGAACGTTTTTGCGCTTTTTCAGAAATCAGTATTTCGACCATTTTATCTTTTATTTCTTCTTGTATAATCCGCGACATTGGACGGGCTCCGAATATTGGGTCGTAGCCTTTTTCTGCAAGATAATCGACGACGGCTTCCGACGTTGAAAGCGCGATTTTTTTCTCTTTTAATTGCGATTCAAGTTCCGAAAGAAATTTTCTTACAATTTTTTTTACCGCTTCGTTCGAAAGACGGTTAAAAACTACGATTTCGTCTAGTCTGTTTCTGAATTCCGGAGAAAATATGTTTTTTAAGGCGTTTAGCGGATCTCCGGTTTGCATTTTACCGTCTAATAGACTGTTAAAGCCGATTTTATAGGCGCTCATTTCGTTTGAGCCGGCGTTCGACGTCATTATAAGTATAACGTTTCTAAAGTCCGCCTTTCTTCCGGTATTGTCGGTTATAGTCGCATGATCCATGATCTGTAAAAGGGCGTTGAAGATATCCGGATGGGCTTTCTCAATTTCGTCGAGCAACAATACCGAATGAGGATTCTTTTGTATCGAATCGGTTAACATCGCCCCTTGCTCGTATCCGACGTATCCGGGGGGAGAGCCGAGAAGCCGGGAAATAGTATGTTTCTCCATGTATTCGGACATATCAAATCTAATGAGCGAGACGCCGAGCTCTTTTGCCAACGTTTTGCAAAGTTCAGTTTTGCCAACGCCCGTCGGTCCGATAAATAAAAACGAACCGATCGGTTTTTCGATATGTCCCAAGCCGGCTCTATGCCGCTTAACGGCGTTTGTAATGCTTTTTATAGCGCCGTCTTGTCCGAAAACAAATTTTGATATATTACCGAATAAATTTTCAAGATTTTCCGTATCGGCGACATTAATATTTTTTACAGGTACTCGAGCCATTCTAGAAATAAGCGCTTCTACGTCTTTGACGCTTACAACGTTTCTATTTGGATGATATAGCGTTACGTAAGCGCCGACTTCGTCTAAAACGTCTATAGCTTTATCCGGAAGATGTCTGTCGTTTATATAACGCGCTGAGAGCTCGGCGATTGCTCTGATAGAAGCGTCGGAATATTTTATCTTATGGTAATCTTCATATTTATCTTTTATACCATTAATTATTTTGAGCGTATCTTCAACAGACGGCTCGATTACTTCCACTTTTTGAAATCTTCTGGATAGAGCTCTATCCTTTTCAAAGTATTGCTTATACTCCTGAAAAGTAGTAGAACCGATGCATCGCAGTTCTCCTTTTGAAAGAAAAGGTTTAAGAATATTTGACGCGTCCATACTACCGCCCGATACCGCTCCAGCCCCTACGATCGTATGAATTTCGTCTATATATATTATCGAACGATCTGTTTTTTTTATAGCGCTTAATAAGTTTTTCAAGCGTTCTTCAAATTCGCCTCTATATTTTGTTCCGGCTAGTATTCCTCCAATATCGAGGGAAAATATTTTGTAATTTTTTAATTTGTCGGGAACTTTGCCTTGTATAATTAATTGAGCTAATCCTTCGGTAAGCGCCGTTTTACCGACGCCCGGTTCTCCGACGTGAATGGGGTTATTCTTTTGTCTTCTGCATAAAATCTCGACTGTTCTTTTTAACTCTTCGTCTCTACCTATAAGTTTATCATATTTGCCTTCTTGCGCTAAACTTGTCATGTCGATTGAGAACCTTTCTATTATAGAACTTGATTTTTTCTCGTTAGGTTTAATATTAGAGGGGAACTCTTCCGCGTCTTCAGCGTCGTACTCTTCATCGCCTGATTCGGCAATCTTGGATATTCCGTGAGATATAAAGTCTAATACGTCGATTTGATTTACGCCGTTATTTTCAAGTATGTATTTTGCATAACTTTCTTCTTCTGAGTATATAGATATAATGACGTCGCCTATTTCCAGCTCTTTTTTTTCGGCGCTTTGAAGATGAAAAAAAGACCTCTGCAAAGTTCTTTGTAAACTAAGTGTTTCTATCGGGGCGTAGTCCGATAACGGGTTTTTTTCAGTATCGTTCAAATGTTCCTGCAGATTACGATTGATGGCTTCGAGATTTCCGCCGGCGTTGAGTATTATTTCTCTGCCCTCTTCGGTCTTTATTATTGATAAAAGTAGATGCTCAAGCGTTAAATAGAGATGTTTATTTTCTTTGACTTCTTTTAAAGCGATATTGAGAGCTGTTTCTAAATTTTTACTTATAATCATTCTTTTTCCATACTGCACATTAACGGGAACCCTGAATCTTTCGCTTTTTCTCTTACTTGTTGAATTTTGGTTTCGGCAATCTCATAAGTATATACGCCGCACAATCCGGCGCCTTTTTTATGTATATCTAGCATAATTATAACCGCTTCTTCTTCTTTTTTTCCAAACACTTCCATAAGAGTATCTACAACAAAATCCATAGTCGTATAGTGATCGTTTAACATTATCACTTTATACATGGAAGGCTTTTTGGTAATAATTTTTTCTTTTGTCTCAAAAACGCTTTCAAAACGGTCAGACATATTTAAAATCCTAAAAGATAGTATAAAAAAAATGGCGCGTCAAGTCAATGAAATTAATATAAAGTTTAATCGGAATGAAAGTAG
>JAGOCL010000417.1 GCA_017998755.1 Spirochaetota bacterium
TCTTACCAAGAGCAAGCTCTCCTTGATCTACCGAAGGACCGTCTGCAACCGCTTGACCGGCTTTAACAAATTCTCCTAACTTAACAATAGGCCTTTGATTAAAACAAGTATCCTGATTTGTCCTTTTATTCTTTAAAAGCCGGTATATATCAACCTCTTCGCTATTTTCTCTTTTGATATGAATTTCTGTTGAAGATACGTAAACTATATTTCCGTTGTATTTCGAAATAATACAAACTCCGGAATCGTAGGCCGCCACCTCTTCCATACCAGTTCCGACTAACGGCGTCTCCGGCTTAACTAACGGTACCGCTTGCCTCTGCATGTTTGAACCCATGAGAGCTCTATTAGCGTCGTCGTGTTCGAGAAATGGAACCAGCGCCGTCGATACCGACACTATTTGTCGCGGCGAAAAATCCATATAAGAAATTTCATCAGCTTCTTTAGTAGTGTACTCGCCTAATTTCATCGCCGCTATTTGATTTTCTTTAAAATTTCCGTCTTCGTTAAGAGGAGCGCTTGCCTGAGCTATAAAATATTTATCTTCGTCCATCGCAGAAAGGTATTGAACTTCATCCGTAACTCTACCTTTTTCAACCCTTCGATAAGGCGTTTCGAGAAAACCAAAATCATTTACTTTTGCAAAATTACATAAAGAAACGATTAAACCAATATTAGGACCTTCCGGCGTTTCTATCGGACACATTTTACCGTAATGAGAATAATGAACGTCTCTGACTTCAAATCCCGCCCTATCTCTTGATAGCCCACCGGGACCGAGCGCGTTTAATCTTCTTTTATGAGTCAACTCAGAAAGCGGATTAACCTGATCCATAAATTGTGATAACTGAGAAGAACCAAAAAATTCATTGATTGAAGAAGCTATCGGTTTAACGCTAATTAAATCGGACGGTTTAGCATTCTCCATATCTTTTAACGACATTCTTTCTTTAGCAATTCTTTCGAGTCGAGTAAAAGCCGTTTTTAATTGATTCAATAAAAGCTCTCCGACAGACCTTATTCTTCTATTGCCAAGATGATCAATATCGTCAATGAAACCTTCATTATTGTAAACTTTTATCAAATATTTTATAGTTTCTACAATATCGTCGTCTCTCAACGCGCAATCCGTAATACTAAGATCAAAACTAAATTTTTTATTAATTTTGTATCTTCCAACCGCTCCTAGATCGTATCTCTTTTCAGAAAAAAACATATTTCTGATCTCTTTTTCGGCATTTTCTGCCGTAGTAGGTTCTCCCGGTTTTAATACTGAATATATTTTATTTATCGCATCGTATTTAGAAGGCTCGTCTTTAAAAGGTTCGTCTTTTGTAACGGCTACGTCCTCTTTTTCGAGACAAGAAATAATGATCGGTATATGAGTAGAATTTTCATTATCAAAATCGATTACAGATATTTCTGTGATTTTTGATTGAACCAATTTATCAATCTCAATCGGAGTGAGTCTCGTACCAGCTTGAACAATCTTCTCTTTCTGATCGCTATCTTCAGACTGTATATAAACGTCTTTACTAATAACCTTTCTCGCTATATCTTCCTGTTGTTCTTTTGTTTCAATTTTTACAATTTTATCTTTATAAAAAAGCTCTATAATTTTCTCTCGCGTATCGTAACCTAAAACTCTCAAGAAAGTGGTAACGAGAATTTTCCTTTTTCTATCAATTCGAACAAAAAGAAGCCCTTTTTTCTCCTCAATTTCAAATTCCAACCACGAACCTCTATATGGAATAATCCGAGCGTTAAAAACTCTTGTTTTGTCGTCTAAGCTATAAACGACGCCGGGAGATCGATGAATTTGACTAACGACTACTCTTTCCGCTCCGTTTATAATAAAAGTCCCTCTATCTGTCATCAAAGGGAATTCTCCTAAATATATCTCCTTTTGTCTAATTTCGCCGGTATCGTGAATTTTTAGATTTATCAGCGCTTTTACAGGAATAGAATACGATTGGCCTTTTTGTTTCGCCGTAAATTCGTCGTATTTTATATCGTTTTCGCCAAGAATATACTCTACAAATTCGAGCGACATCTTTTCATCGCTACTTATAATCGGGAATATTTCTTCAAACAAATTTTGCAACCCTTCTTTTAAAACGGGTTCGTTATTTGCTTTCCGCTCCCTTTGTAAAAACCATTCGTAACTCGATATCTGAATTTGAATTAAATTTGGCATATCTTCGACTTCTATTTTCTTTGCCGAACCGATTAAAACGCGGGAATTTTTTAGCTCCCTTTTTGGTTTGCCAATTTTCATTTATTATACTCCTGTAAAAAGCATTATAATCCTATATAATTTAGGATTAATAAAAAAAGAAATTTTAAAAAATTGATTGTGTAATGAAGAATTTATTATGCTTGTTTCCTTCTTAACTTAATTAACAACTATTTACTCGTTTATAAAAAAAAGAATAGTTTACATAAAAAAATATTTCGCCGAATTTTATTTCGGCGAAAATATTATTTTAACTCTACAGTTGCGCCGGCGGCAACCAATTTTGCCTTAATTTCTTCAGCTTCTTTCTTTGAAGCTCCTTCTTTTAAGACTTTGTTTCCAGCGTCTACGATATCTTTAGCTTCTTTTAAGCCAAGGCCTGTTAAAGCTCTGACTTCTTTGATGACTTCGATCTTTTTAGCGCCCGCAGAAACGAGTACTACTGAGAATTCATCTTTTTCTTCAACTTGAGCTGCGCCCGCCGCCGCGCCGCCTACCGGAGCGACTGCTCCCGCTACGGCTACCGGAGCCGCGCTTACGCCGAATTTCTCTTCCATAGCTTTAACTAATTCGGATAAATCCAACACGGTCATACCGCTAATAGCTTCTAATATCTGTTCTTTTGTTATAGTCGCCATATTTTCTCCCTTACATTTAATTTATTTATTACAACGACAATGCATAGCGCCCAAAATTTGGAAGACATCGCCGTTTTAATATCTCGTTAAGCCCCTTTCTTTTGTTCTGCAACAGCGTTTACTACCCTGACAAATCTACCGATAATATCGTTGCACGAGTAAACAAAATT
>JAGOCL010000418.1 GCA_017998755.1 Spirochaetota bacterium
AATGAAGTTTGTAAAACCTGTTCTGAGAGTAATGAGGTTTGATATACCCGATACTTTCCTTAAAGCTATAAACGATTACGAATTTAAAATGGACGAGAAAGTTAAAGCGGAATTGGCGAATACCGGCAGATTTACGATGCTCGGTAGCGACAGCGACATAAAAGCCGTCCTTGAAGAACAAATGAAGCTCGGTTACGACGAATTTTCCGAGGGGGATGCGACCATAGAAATGGGCAATCTCAGGATAGCCGGTTACACCGTCGTTGGTAAAATAACCCAATCGTACCCTATAGTAACACAGATGGGGGGGTATTTTTCGCTGAAAGTTGCCGTCGAAGTATCGCTAACGGTAACAAACGCCAATACAGGCGTTATAGAGTTTACTAATATTATTAAGACAGAAAAAGAAGAGAATCTATTTGTAAGCGCCGAGGGGATGATTATTCAAGGTCCGAGAAACCTTACCAGTAAGCCCATCAACGCTATAGGAGCGACCGGTAAAGACGTAGACCTTTCGCCGCAATACAGGTCGGCGCTCGATAAAGCTACGATGCAAGTAATTAACTACATTGAAGAGAAAATCCCAATTATGGGGGAAGTAATCGGTATGAACGACGACGAGCTTATGACCACCGCGTCGGAAGCTCATGGAATAAAGAAAGGGGATTATTTATTTATTTTAAGAATCGGCGAGCCGCTTATGGATTCGTCCGGCGCCGTTTTGGGTTTTAATAAAAAAACTATCGGAGCGGCTCAAGTCGTTACGGTTGAAAAAGGTATGTCGGCGTCTAAAATTGTGAAATTGAAGAACGAAGATATCTTTCCGGAAAGAGGAGATATAATCATTAGTCTTCCGGCGCACTCCGCTCAATAATAATAATATTAAAAAAAATTGCGAAGCTTAAAACTTCGCAATTTTTTTTGCAGATAAATAATATAAGAATTATCAGAAATCGAATATCAGAATGTTAACGGCTGGCTTAACAATTTCATAAATTTATTGTTTTTTTTAATAAAAACTAGTATTATTTATTCGAGGTAAATAATCATGATTGCTATTAAAGAACAAGCTATAAATCTAATAAATGAACTTCCTGAAAATGCTACATGGGATGACATCATGTATAAAATCTATGTTAGAGAAAAAATAGAAGACGCTATTGTTGAAGCAGATAAAGGGAATTTTATCTCTCATGAAGAAGCAAAAAAAAGGCTATTATCCAGATGATCATCCGTTGGCTTGAAAAATCTTTAAATGATGTTGAAGATATTAGAGACTATATAAAAAATATAAAAAAACCAAAACGCAGATTAGTACATTCTCAACCAAACATATATTTATTAATTTTTTTAGTCGATAGGGTCAACGCCGAGGTTGCGATAATCAGCGCTACCGAAAGCGCGTTGACTACCGGCGACACGCCGAATCTTATCATCGAGTATATGTGAAGAGGCAGAGTCGAGGAGCCGGGACCCGATACAAAAAACGTTATAACAAAATCGTCAAGCGAGAGCGTTACGGCGATAAGAAATCCCGATATGATTCCGGGGATAGTCATCGGTATTATGACTTTTAGCAGAGCATCGATCTCTTTAGCGCCCAGATCGTACGCCGCTTCGATTATGGAGTAGTCAAATTCGGACAACCTTGAAGTAATAATCAATAATACAAACGGAATATTAAAAGTTACGTGCGCAAGAAATATTGTGAATAATCCTAATTTTAGCTTCATCCACGAAAAAAATATCAAGAGAGCCACGCCGATTGTTATTTCCGGTAGAATAAGCGGTAAATAAGATACGATTTGAATATATTTTTTTAATTTGAAATTATACCAGTACAATCCGACTGCTCCCAGAGTCCCCAGAATAGTCGATACCGTTGCAGACGATACCGCTATGATTATCGAATTCAAAAAAGAGTTCCACAAACTACCGCTTTCGAATATCAGACTTTTATACCATTTTAGCGATATTCCGGTAAAGTTCATAGTTTTTGATTCGTTGAAAGACGATACGATAAGGACCAAAAGAGGAACATAAAAGAATAATAACGTAATTATGAAAAATATAAGCGAAGTCTTAAAATTTCTTTTTTTTCTTTTAATATTAGCGTTATTGATCATTTGACCCCTCGCTTTAAATTTCTTAATTCTTCTGTTTTACTCTTGTTGAAGTTGGTGAACAATAACACTCCTATCGTAGTCATTATAGTGAGAGCGACCGATATGGAAGACGCGAGAGGCCAGTTGCGCATAACGGTTAGCTCGCGGGCTATGATAGTACCCACCATGACGGAGTCTTTACCCCCTATAATTTGCGGAACGGCGTAGTTGCCAAACGTCGGTATGAATGTAAATAAAATAGCCGTAGTTATACCGGATTTGATATTTGGCAGTAAGACTTTATAAATAGATTGAGCTTTCGACGCTCCAAGGTCGCGCGCCGCTTCGAGCAGGGAGAAATCAAATTTCTCTATGGTCGAATATAGCGGCAATATCGCAAAAGGAAGCGATACGTACGTCAAAACCGTTATAACCGACCATTGATTGTATAAAAATTGTACATAATTCTCTATTATGCCTAATTTTAGCAAAATATTATTAATTAAGCCGTTATTTCCTAAGATCGCTATCCAAGCGTAAATTCTGATGAGAAAATTCGTCCAAAAAGGGATTATTATTAAGAATAGCCACAGATCTTTTTTTTTACTTCGGGCTATATAATAAGCCGACGGTATGGCGAATATTATAGTAAAAAAGGTTGTTACGACCGATATAAACAGAGTGGAGGACAGAGTTTTTAGAAAAAGAGGATTAAGCAGAGCTTTGTAGGCGTCTAATGAAAATTTAAACTCTACTCCGCCATAGAGCCCTTTTTTAAAAAAACTTATTGCGATGATTATTAATATCGGGATGGTAAAAAGCGCAGTCAGCCAAAGAGTCAACGGTAAAGTGTATATTTGGCCGTAATTCTTTTTCATTTCTTGACCTCAATAAGAAAGCTGTCTTTTGCGTACCACCATATTAATAC
>JAGOCL010000419.1 GCA_017998755.1 Spirochaetota bacterium
TATCTATATCGTATTCCGTCTTGGCTTGAATTCTTCGCGCTTCAAATTCTTTATTTTGACTCATAAAGAATTTTACCCTATCGTCCAGCTCCTCTTTTATCAAGGGTATTGTCCGTAATACCGTATCTCTTGTCGTTACAAAGTGTTTCGCCGGAAATATCGTGATTTTATCCAGTTCTTCCAACACTTTATTATTCAGTATATCTATCGTATATATCCCTTCGACGGTATCTCCAAAAAACTCGATTCGAAAACCGGTCTTCGCGTACGCCGGATAGATATCGACGAGGTCGCCGCGTACTCTAAACTTCCCCCTTTCAAACGCCGAGTCCTCCCTGTCGTATTGAATGCCTACAAGCAGTCGAATAAGATCGTCCCTATCGAGGCGGCCGTCTTTGTGAATCTTTATGCTTAATTCTTTGTAATCTTCGGGATTCCCAAGTCCGTAAATGCAAGATACCGTCGCCACTATTATAACGTCGTCGCGCGACATAAGAGCGCTCGTAGCCGCTAGACGCATCATATCGATCTCTTCGTTAATATCGGAGTCTTTCTCGATATACAGATCTCTCGACGCGACGTAAGCCTCCGGTTGGTAATAGTCGTAATAACTGACGAAATATTCTACGGCGTTATTCGGGAAGAAATCTTTGAACTCTCTGTATAACTGCGCGGCGAGAGTCTTATTGTGAGACAAAACCAGCGTCGGTTTCTGAACTTTTTCAATGACTTTGGCGATTGTAAAAGTTTTACCAGAGCCGGTAACGCCCAGCAGAGTCTGACCTTTCATACCGTTCGCTAAATTCTCAGACAATTGAATAATCGCTTTTTCCTGATCGCCGGCCGGACCAAACTCCGACGCAATTTCAAATTTCCTCATAGATATTTACGCTCCGGAAAGATTATAGTTTATAAAAGTCGGTTTGTAAAATATTTTAAGAAAATTTATTTAATATCAGTTTCGACGTAGTAACTATACATTTTTTTGATTTTATCTTTCCATTTTTCTTTGAACGATTCGGGGGATATAACTTCGCTTTCCTCGCCGTATTTTAGGACTATCGTCATAATTTCTTCAAAATCTGTAACTGGGAGAGTTATTTCGATGTATTTTCCTCTTTTATCGTCAATACCGTCGATTATCTTTTGTTCGTCGCATAAAGTTTGGTTTCTTAAGATTCTTTCCGCTCTTCCGTAAAATCTTATTTTTACCTCGATAATCTCTTTATCTTTACCAAAATATATACCGAAACCGTTATTTAAAATGGACTCGATTTCCTCTTTTTTATAGTCGGTCGTATAAGGGGTATCAAGGTTTGCAACCTCGATTATTCTGGCTAGTTTAAATATCCTCAAATCGCGCTTATTATGGCAATAAGCGATAACAAACCATGCTCCGGTATAGTTTTGAAAATACAGAGGCTCGATATTTCTATCGGAAGCGGCGTCGTCGAGATTTTCGTATCTGATACGGCAACATTTTTTATTAACAAACGAATTGACGAGCGTTGCGAATATCTCTAAGTTGAAATTCTCAAAATGCGATAGTTTAAACGAGATATTATCTGAAATAGCGCGGTATCTGCGGTTTATGTTTTTTTCAATCGTTTTGATAATGTCATCCGTAACAAACGGGATATAATAGCCGTTTTTTAGGATATTCTTTATTAATATATACGATAAGAGCGTCTTCTCGTCGGCAAAGTTTAAGAAATCAAACGGCTTGTCGTAATAATACCGCTTTTTTTCCTTGGAATAAACAATCGGAGCGTCGAGAGTATATCTCATAAACTCGATATCTTTCCTAGCCATTCTGTCTGAAATCTCAAACTCGTCGGTAATCTCTTTAAGGACGAGAGAACCATGTTGTCTTATTCGCTTGTCTATGAAAAATATTCTGGATAAATTGCTCATTAAGAAATTATACCAATAATATAAAATTATTCAATAAATTTATAAAAATTTACGGCAAGGAACATATAGTTCCTATGAAGACAGTTATATTTAGGATAAATATATTTTTAGGAGAATAACATGAATCTATTAAAGCGCGGAATGTTTCGAAAATTACTGGTTATAGCGAACGCGATCGCTATTGTTGCGGGATTTTCTTGTTTCCTTAAGACGGATTATAAAAAAGTCGGAACGAAACTACTAGAAGAGAACGACTATAAAGGGGCGTATTTGAGTTTCTTGAAAATCGAAGACGAAATCGAAAAAACTGCTATGATGAAATCTTTGAATGAAAATGGGGCGAAATATTACGGAACGCAAATCGAGACTATGATAGATCAAGGGAAATATGAAGAATCTCTGGATCTCCTTGCGAAAGTGGATAACGATTTTGACGGGGAATTGGCTCTCGAAAATAAAATCGTAGATAAAGCAAAATCGAAGGCAAAAAGTCTTTTGGACGACTCGATAAAAGTATCTATTCCGCTAGGAAATATAGACGAAGTAATGTCGCTTTACAAAAAATATACCTATACGTTTAGAACGCCTCCATACGGTAAAAAGGATATTATCAATAAAGTTTTCTCTTCGTTTTACGGCGGCGGATACGGAAAAATCAAAGCGGAAGAGTTGTTGAGAAACGAAGAGAAATATATCGGCGAACTTATCACGCTTAACGGAGACGTATTTCAGGAACTCGAATCAAAAGTAGCGATAATGACTCATTTGCCTTTCAACCTTGACGGATTTTCATCGGCTATGCTCGATTATTACAAAGAACTTTTCTACGAATTGACTTATCAACTGGGCGACGAAACGAATAATATCTGGGCAAATTACGACGGAAGTAAACTGAAGATACTTGAGAAAGATTTTGTCGCTCTCTACGGAAAATACAAAGGGGTAAAAAGTTATGAAACCTCGCTGGGAGACGAAGCGAGCGCTATGGAGATAGACGCTATATACTGGCTGACCGTCGGGAAATCCGGAATGACGACAAGCATTGATAAAGAAGTAGATAATATCTTAAAAACTATTCCTGCAAAAAAAATATCGGCAAACGCCGCCGTAATC
>JAGOCL010000420.1 GCA_017998755.1 Spirochaetota bacterium
CGACAATATTCCGAAAATATTAAAAGACTACATATACGATATGGTAAAACAAAATCCGAAAGAGAGACCGTCCGACGCTAAAAAGTTAAACGACGATTTATCTGTTATTCTAAAACAACTATTTAATAGAGTACATATATATTGAGGAGGAAAAAATGGCTTATTCTTGGGACGACGACAACGATATGGATAGCGGAGACGGCGGCGGAGCTTATTCTTTTCACGACGCGAGAAAATCGTACGACGATTTATCGGTAATCAACAAATCTTCGACGAAGAAATCGGTATATAATTTTAGGAATCCGTTTTTGAAAACCGACTCGGAATATCCTATTATTATTGGTATAGATACAACCGGTTCGATGGCGGAATGGCCTAAAATATTCTTCGATAAACTGCCGCTACTATACAAAGAGGCGATAAAGTATTTTCCCGGTTGCTCTATTAGTTTTCAAGCGATAAACGATTTTTTAGCCGACGGGGAGGACGTCGCGCTTCAGCCGGCTCCGTTTGGTAAGGGCGCGGAACTTGACGAATTAATCGCAAATCTTTACCCTTACGGCGGCGGAGGAGGCAACGGGGGCGAAAGCTACGAGATATTCGCCGCCTACAACTCTTTTTTAGAGGCGCCAAACGCCAAGATCAAGCCCATCGCTATTATTTTGGGAGACGAGCCGCTTTTTAAGTTTGTTCCCGAAGAAGTGGCGGATTTTTATAAATTATCGGAAGGCGCTAAAAAAGTTTCTACAAAAAAAGTTTTCGACGATTTGAGGAACGTCTGCGACGTGTTTTTGGTTAGAAAGCCCTATTATGGATTTGGTATGGACGAGCCGGTTATGAAGAATTGGGAGGAATTTGGCGGATTTGACAGAGAAAGGATATTAAATATTCAGGATCCAAAAAGAGTAGTCGACGTGATACTCGGCATATTTGGGGTATTAACTAATAAAATCGATACTTTTGAAGAAGAATTGACAAGCCGACAAAACAAAAACCAAGTTTCGGAAGTGTTAAACTCATTAAAGTTATTGAAAACCAATTATTCTGTTAATATGAATCCGCTTGGTCAGAAGTCAAAAACTGTCGATATCGGCCAAAAATCGCAGAAAACTAAAGGATTGCAAATTGACTGATAAATTTAACGTTATTGTTACGCAAGGTCCTTATTCGACGTTTTTGGAGGAAATCGCGTCGCTGGATATAGTGTCGGGAATACGGCTAAATACCGTTATGCCTATTAAAGATGGCGACCTCATGGACAGATTAAAAATCATAAAATCTAAAATCTCAAATAAACGGTTATATATCGATCTGAAAACGCGACAATTGAGAATAACGGAATTTGCAAACACACCTTATACGGCGGTAAAAATATCTCATAAGATAAAAGTCAAAACTCCGGTTACTGCGTATTTCGACAACGGCAATATTACCGGTAAAATCGTCGAAATAGACGGAAATAAGCTGATTTTGGAAGATTACGTAGGCAGAATGTTGGGACCCGGCGAGTCGGTTAATATTATAGACGAATCGCTGGAATATCTCGACGATAACTTTTTTACAGATAAAGACATGGAGTTTATAGAAGCGTCAAAAAAAGCAGGGATAGACAGTTTTATGCTATCTTACGTCCAAAAAAAAGAGGACGTCGAGGCGTTGAGAAAATTATACCCTAGATCGGTCGTTATGTCGAAAATCGAGGATAAAAAGGGCTTAAAAAACTTAAAAGAGATAACGGCTAACTCCGATTATATTTTAGCCGGAAGGGGGGATTTATACACCGAAATCGACTATCCGCACGAGATCGCGAACGCCTTGAAATATATCTATCATACGGCGGAAGAGAAAGCGGTCGTCGGTTCTAGGATGTTTCAGTCGCTTATAAAGTATTCGTCGCCTTCGTGTTCGGATATTATGGATATAGCGTTTTTAAAAGATATCGGATACAGGAGTTTTTTGATCGGCGACGATATATGTTTCAAAAAAGAGCCGCTTATTAGAGCTCTAAATATATTTAGCGCGATATTTCGATAAATATTTTAAAAATTCGAGGATTTATTATGATTAAACCAAACGCTTTGCCAAAAGACTTCTCGGTCGTTTACAACAGGATAGCCGGCTCGATGCCTCCTCCGGCGCATACTGAACTTACTATCATTATTCAGTCTTCCGGTTTATGTTCGGTAGAGTATATACCCGACTATCCTTCTCAAGATGTTCCCGTATGGAAGGAGTCGTTTGAAGCTCCTATCGATAAATTGGAATCGCTTTACCAACTTATGATTGAGAAGGGGATATTTACCAAAAAGTTTCGCGAAGTAAAACCGAAAGATAGAAGGATAGGCGGCGGTTACTCGTGGATAGACGCTACGGCTAATAATAAAACCGTAAGACTTGGAACGCATCTTGTAGACGAAGATATGGTAGCCGCGCAAGCTATATACGATGAGATTCGGAAGTTTGTACCCGAAGCAATATGGGATATATTTTCAAAAAAGCGGGAAATTTACAAAAAAGAGGTATATAACGAATAGCTTTATTCGTCGTTTGACTTAATAATAAAAACAAGTATTTCTGCCACGATTTTGTATATTTCCGGCGGAATATCGTTTCCAATATCGAATAATTTCTCGTATTGAAAGAATTCTTTGTTTTCAAAGATTTTTATACCGTTTTCTTTCGCTTTTTCGATAATTTTGTCAGCTAGTTCGTCTGAACCGAGCGCCGATATTATAGGAATATCAAGATTCTCTTTCAGATAAGTTACAGCCGCCGCTTTTTTTCTATTTTTTTGCATATTGTTTTTTTACGAATTCCTTGCTGAAATCTATAAGTTCTTCCCAGTTGCCGATTTTAAAAATATCCCAGCCCTGTTTTGCGGCAAATGATAACTTGGGTACGTCTTTCCAGTCTCTCCAAAGATTGAGAACCATAGTCCCTCCTCCTCCGGCTTTTTCCAAAGCGATTTCAGCGCTCTTTTCGCCTGATATGCCTTTTTCGTCGTTATCGTACATTGTATCTATGCC
>JAGOCL010000421.1 GCA_017998755.1 Spirochaetota bacterium
CCGATATTTACGTTGAAATCGTCGACGATAACGGCAGACGTCTTCCTGAAGGAGAATACGGCGAGATTACCGTTACCGGCGGCCGAAATCCATATTTCCCGGCGCTTCGATATAAAACGGGAGATACCGGCGCGATATTCTACAATCATAAATTTGACGGCAAAACCCCATTATTAAAAATTCTTGACTCTAGAAAACCGGTAATATTTTCAACAAATAGCGGAAATATGATAAACAGCGTGGATATTGGTAGAATTTTTAGAAAATATCCGATATACAGGCATCAGGTTATTCAGAATAAAGATAAGAGTTTGATAATAAATCTAGATGCAAAAAATATTTCAATATATAAAGACGAAATTATTAATGAAATATTTACTTTATTTAATAACGATATCGACATAACCCTAAGCGACAATTTTATATCAAAAAATAATAAAATAGCCGTCTATATAGTCGAATAAAAGCGATATTCCAATTTTTTTAGATAAAAATACAGAATTATCGCATAATTTAATAAATTTGGAGTTTTAAATGGATTTATTTTTTAAATTGATTGACATTAATTTTATTATACTTACCATATTGGGATACGAACTCTCATTGATAGAATTTGTCGGAGTAATAAGCGGTTTGGCATGCGTATGGCTGACGGCAAAAGAGAAAATAATCTGCTGGCCTGTCGGAATATTGAATATTTTATGTTTTCTGGTAATGTTTTTTCAAATTCAGCTCTATTCCGACGCTTTGCTCCAGATATTCTTCCTTATTACTACTATTTACGGTTGGTACAGTTGGGCTAATCCTAAAAACGATAATGAAAAAAATAAAAATAACGAACTTAAAATCTCGTTTCTAACAAAAAAAGGCGTCATATATATGATTATAATTACGATCATCTCTACAATCGTTTTGGGATTTATTATGAGAAAAATTCATATATTCCTCCCCGTAATATTCAAAAAAGCGGCTAGCTTCCCGTTCGGCGACGCATTTACAACGGTAGCAAGCGTTGTAGCGACATTTCTTATGACGAGAAAAAAAGCGGATTGCTGGCTGTTTTGGGTCGCCACAGACGTCGCCGCGACTGTTATTTATTTTATAAAGGGGATTAATCTCGTCGCCATCGAATATATAATATTCGGAATGATAGCTCTGAACGGATATTTTTCATGGACAAAAACGTATAAAAGTTACGATCTTGATATAAAAACTGCCGATAACGAAGCGTAAATCAAACTCTTTAGTATTTAGCGTTGACTAATAGCGTAAATTTTCGTAGAATAAAAAAGCGATATAGGAGTAAACTTCAAAAATCAAGATGAAAAAAGAAAAGTTATATTATGAAGATATTATCTGTTCTAAGGCGACGCCGTCTGGAGCTTCGGCTATCGCAGTAATCAGAGTAAGCGGCGACAATTGTTGGTCTATCATAGATAAAATATTTTTAAGAAAAAACTTAAAAAAAATAGAAAATATCAAATCCCATAGGGTTTATTACGGATTTGTAATGGACGGCAAGGACGCGATAGATAGCGTAGTTCTTATAACATTCGGAAAAGATAAAAGCTTTACCGGCGAAGAAAGTTTTGAAATAGACTGCCACGGTAGCGAGTTAGTTTCCCAGATGATTATCAACATTCTACTTACGAACGGCGCGCGTCTTGCAGATCCCGGAGAATACAGTAAAAGAGCTTTTCTAAACGGCAAAATCGACTTATCCGAAGCCGAAGCGATAATGGACGTCGTGAACGCGTCGACAAAACAGTCGGCTATCGTCGCGTCCCGTCAGTTAAACGGCGCCGTTCGCGATGAAATTAATATGATAAAAGATTCCGTTTCTACCCTTCTTACCGCTATCGAAGCTCTCATCGATTATCCGGAAGAAGATATTTCGCCCGACGTCGACGAATGGATGGGAACTTTAGCTTCAATAAACTCAAATTTAGAAAATCTGCTTTTAAGTTTTGATAGGGGTAGATATTTCAGAGACGGAGTAAGGGCGACTCTAATAGGTAAAACAAATTCCGGCAAATCGACAATTTTCAACTCTTTATTAAACGAGGATAAAGCTATCGTCTCAGATATTCACGGCACGACGCGGGATTATCTCGACGCCATTATAAATATCAAAGGGTTTGGAGTCAGACTATACGACACCGCCGGACTTCGCGATACAATTGATCCGATTGAAATGGAAGGGACAAAAAGAGCGGTCGGTTTATCGTCAAATTCCGACGTAATACTATACGCTCTCGACGCAGAGCGGGGTTTATCGGAAGAAGATAAAAAAAATATTTTAGAACTTGATAAAAATAAAAGTCTGATAATCATTTTAAACAAAATCGATCTCATAAAAAATACCGATGCGTTAAAAGAAGAAATTTCTACTTATTTATCTTTCAGAGTCAACTTCAAAATTTCTGAAATGAGCGCGAAAAATAAAACCGGTATAGAAGAATTTAACAACAATTTTATATCGATCTTGACAAATCAACAAGACGGCCGTATCGAATACGAAGGCGCGGTAATAACAAACGAGCGACACAAGAATTTACTCGATAAAGCGCGTAAAAACATCGTTAATTCTTTCCCTTATTTGCGGGACGGAATACTTGATATCGCGGCTTTTGAATTGAGAGAGTCGCTCGACCGGCTTGGCGAGATAACCGGCGAAGTAACGCGGGAAGATATTATTAATAAGATATTTTCAAATTTTTGCGTCGGTAAATAAAATTTTTATATTTTAAATTAATTAAAATATTTCTATTGGAATTTATCTTTATATTCCTTATAATCGATAATGTAATGATATTTAATATTCCGGAATAAATAATGAAACGACTTTTTGTTAATATTATAAAATACTGCATTCTTCTGCTCGTACTGTTTTTAGTCGTGTTTTCTTTTAATTTTTTGATAAATATAATTAATCTTACAAAAATACCCAGAGGCGCTATAGACGCTACGGGTATAGTAAACGCTCTTATCGTTCCGATAATCATTCAGTCAAGCTACATCGC
>JAGOCL010000422.1 GCA_017998755.1 Spirochaetota bacterium
AAGAAATTCAATATGAACTCGACGAAGAAGGAATTGAATACGACAAAAATATTAAAATCGGAGTGATGATAGAAATACCTGCCGCGGTTTTAATTCTTGAAGAAATTCTAAAATATGTCGATTTTATTTCCATCGGGACAAACGATTTAATTCAATATACGCTTGCAGTGGACAGGACCAACGATAAAGTAAATCATCTTTTTCAAAGATTGCATCCGGCTGTATTGAAATTAATTCATCAGACTATTTCAATATGCAATGAAAAAGGAAAACCGGTTACAGTGTGCGTAGATATGGCTGAAATTCCGGCTACCGCTATAATCTTGCATGGAATGGGTCTAATAAATTTCAGTATGACGGCAAACGCAATACCGGATATGAAAATAATAATGTCTACAATATCGACATCTCAATCGAAAAAAATATTTAACGACGTAATATCTTTTCCAAATTTAAATGAAATAAGAAATTATTCCCTAAAATATATAAAACCCCTGATAATCGAAGCTATGCCGACTTTTAAAGACGCCGATATCTGGCTGTCATAAAAATTTTAAAATTATTAGATTTCTATTATAAATATATTTTTTAATTATTTCTTCTTTTATCCGTGTTAATCCGCGTAATTCGTGTAGAAAGTTTATTAACCCATCTTTCGCAAAACAAAAATTAACGTCTTTATAATCAAGACGTTAATTTTTCATTTGGCGCTTTTTTTTTACATTTTACATATTATTTTCCTGTTATCTATAACTAATTGACTAAAGTTTATTTTTAGTCTTTCATATATTTCTAAATGATGTTCCTCTGGTTTTGTAGTTTTTCTTATAATATTTAATCTGTTATTTTCATCAATAAAATTTATACTTACAATTTGATGAGTATTTAATAATAATCTC
Source organism: Spirochaetota bacterium (assembly GCA_017998755.1). Lineage (GTDB taxonomy): Bacteria > Spirochaetota > GWE2-31-10 > GWE2-31-10 > MWDO01 > MWDO01. The sequence continues at coordinate 900 of JAGOCL010000422.1, forward strand.
ATTATGTTCCAGCTAACATTGGTTTCCTCTTCGTTTTTAAAACTCTCTTCAATGCAATTTAAAATATGATACGCTAATATTGTTAAAAATATATGCGCTTCCGTTCTTTTTAAAGTTTGATGATATATTGGTCTTAAATGTAAATCTGTTTTTAATGCTCTGAATGCCTTCTCCACTTTATTCAATTGCATATAAATTGACCATATTTCAGCGTCATCTAAATTCATATTATTTGTTTTAATTACATACCTTCCGGCATTCAAAATTTTTTCATTTTCTAAATCATTTTTTTTCCAATTAATATCTGTAATTTTCAATTTGTCATCGCTTTCCAGAGTAATTTTGTAGAGATTATAAAAACCTATATATTTTTCCTGTAAGCGTCCTAACTTTGTATTGATGTTGTCCGCCGTATTTGTTTTCTTTTTTAAAGATTCTTTTATTTTATTCAACTCCGATTCTATTTTTTTTTCTTTTGAATTTATTATACTTAATTCTTTTTGACTTTTACCTTTACTCTGACATAATAAAAATTGTTCGCCGTCAATAATTTGTTTTTTGATATATATGCAACCGGCGCCGCTTTTTATTCTCGCAAAATCAGCGGAATCGACAAATTCTTTTTCCCATTCTTTCAATACATTCCTTCGTTCTATAACTACATAATTATAATTATTATCCTTTAACCATTTTATATTCCCTTTAGTCGCTAATCCTCTGTCCATAATAATATTCGGGCTTTTGAATAATTTCAATTGAGAATTTTCAACCGCTAACTCGTTTATCATTTCTTGAACAGTTTTAGGTTCAGATTGATTCCCTTTGAATATTTTACTCGCCTTGGGATATCCTTGAGAATCAACTGCTAAACCTAAACTTATTAGCGGACAATCCGCGCGTTTTTCTTTTGATTTGCCATGCGCGGCATAATCGTTTCTTATTCCACGACCTTCTAAAAAAGTGTTTGTTAAATCATATAAAATTATTTTTTCCTCTAAATTTAATATTTGTTTTTCCGACTTCGCTAATTTTTTTTCAATCTCTGTTTTAAAATTCAATAATTTATCGCCGGCTCTATATATGCTATCTTTCCCTATTTCGTTAAAATCAATCTTTATTATCTCTCCTAAACCTGAATTTTTACAAAGCCATTCCAATGTTGCGTTTTCTGATAATGGATTAATCAATTTGCTTATTATTAAAGCTTTTATTATTTGTTTTTCCCGCTTTGATAATTTTAATGAATCTATTATTTTTGTTAATCCTATTTTATTCATATATTCGTATCCAACGATTTCTCCGCCATAACTTCGACAACTTGTAACTTCGATTGAATTTGTGTCGATTTTTTCTAATTCTTTTTTTGAATCTTTTTCTGTTAAAATTTCTTCGTTTTGTTTATCGGTTAATATTTTAGACGTGATTTTTTCGGCTAATTTTATTACTTGTTCATTTTCGCAGGACAATAAACTCTGGATTCCTAATAATTTTGCTTCAATAAGTTTTGATAATTCTTTCCAATACTTTTTATCTAACTCGAGACATCCCAGATTTAATATTAGTTTTTGCCTTGGTCCTTTATCCGTTGCGATTGTTTCAACAAGTTTATGATATGTATAGCTTTTTTTAGCCGTTTTGGAATAAAAATTAGATTCTCTTATATACATGATTTTATTATATCATAAAATACGTAGAATGTCAAGGGGAAAATCAATCAAAATTCAACTTTTTGGCACTATTTTTCGGTTTTTGACATTTTTAATTTTCAAGCCCTTGAAAATTAAATGCTTAATTTTCCGAAAGACGGGTTTTACCCGAAGTTTCGCTAAAAAGTTGCGAAACTTCGGTTAAGCCGATTTATCGGAAAAGGAAAGATACTTCGCTTCGTTACGAATTGTATCTATCCTTTTTCATATTTAACCGGTATTATTCCTCTTACGGAATTGAATAAGTATATTTCTTCCGCCTCCGCCAAATTTTTTTCAAATAGGCGTTTTTCAATAATTTTTTTTTCTTCGATTAATTTTTTTCGCATAATTCCATCAAGCAATCCGCAAAAAAACGGCGGAGTATAGAATTTGCCGTTCAGTTTTACAGCAATATTATTA
>JAGOCL010000423.1 GCA_017998755.1 Spirochaetota bacterium
GTTTTAGCTCCAATTATCGGCGGATTATCGGTTGGTCTGGATAGGATTATAACCGCTCGTATGCAAAAAAGAATCGGTCCTCCGATTTTACAACCTTTTTACGACGTAATTAAACTTTTTTCAAAGCAAAGATCGATGGTTGAGAAGTTTCAGTTATTTTACGTATTTTGTTTTACTCTTTTTATGATTATTGCCGGAGTAATCTTTTTTGCCGGACTTGATCTGTTGCTGGTTTTTTTTACAATGACTTTGGCGAATATATTTTTAATATTAGGGGCTTATTCAACCAGCTCTCCTATGAGTTTTATCGGAGCTGAGAGAGAATTGATTTTAATGGTTGCGTACGAACCGATGGTTATGCTTACTATAGTCGGATTTTATATTGTTACCGGAAGTTTTCATATTTCTCATATTGCGGTTTTTGATAAATTACCGATAATTTTATTTCTTCCGGGGTGCTTTATAGGTTTGCTGGTAGTTATGATAATAAAATTTAACAAATCTCCCTACGATTTATCGGCTTCGCATCATCCGCATCAGGAGTTGGTAAAAGGGATTACGACTGATTTTTCTGGACCGGTTTTGGCTTTGATAGAGATAGCGCATTGGTATGAATACGTATTTCTTTTCGGATTTTTATTTTTATTTTTTAGTTTTAATTGGATAGTCGGTATTATAGCGGTAACGGTTTTCTTTGAAATTATTATTTTGGTCGATAATGTTTTTGCCAGGTTTAAGTACGAATTTGTCGTAAAATCTTTGTGGATACTTACGATGATTTTAGGTTTTGGAAATATCATAGTATTGTATGTTTTGTTTTATTTTACAGATTTTGCTAAATCATTTTTTAATATATGAACGTAGGAATCAAATATGTCTTTTTTTAAAAAATCTCCGTGGATTCTACATTACGACGCTTCAAGTTGCAACGGTTGCGACATTGAAGTTTTAGCGAGTTTGACGCCTATGTATGATCTGGAACGTTTTGGGATAGTTAATACTGGAAATCCTAAGCATGCCGATATTTTTATCGTAACGGGTTTGGTAAACGAGCAGACTAAACCGATAATTATGAATATTTACAATCAAATACCCGAACCAAAAATTGTAATTGCGGCGGGACTTTGTTCGATAGACGGCGGCGTTTTTCATAAGTGCTATAATGTTATGGGCGGGGTTGATAAAATTATTCCTGTCGACGTATACGTACCCGGGTGCGCCGTTAAGCCTGAAGCCCTCATAGACGGCGTCGTTAAAGGGTTGGCTTGTCTTGAGGAGAAATACAGGAAGCTAAGAAAGGATAAAAAGGATGCCAAAAGAAATAAAAAATGAGACGCTAAATATTGAATCCGACAGACTGCTTGAAAGCGTTATGAATTTAAAAAATAACGGCTACAGGTTGATTCAGATTTGCGCGACTAAAACTGATAAGTATATTTTAGATTATTCGTTTGGTAAGGATTATAGTTTTTTAAATTATAAAATTATTTTTCAAGATCCGATCGAATTACCAAGTATTACAGATTTTTTTCCCGGAGCTTTTCTGTATGAGAATGAGATTTCCGAGTTATTCGGATTGAAAATAAATGGAATTAATATAGACTTCAAAGGAACTTTGTATAAGGTAAAAACGAAAAACGCTTTTATTTTATCGGTTCCGTCTTCAGATAGTTAACGGAGATTATTTTTTATGATAAAAAAAACAATATTACCCTTTGGGCCTCAGCATCCTGTATTGCCCGAACCGATTCACCTCGATTTGATGATGGAGGACGAAAAAATAATAGACGTTATCCCTTCTATCGGTTATATTCATCGAGGTCTCGAACTTTTAGTTAAAGACGTCGAGTATACCGAAATGGTATTGGTTTCAGAAAGAATATGCGGTATATGCAGTTTTGTACACGGAATGGGGTATTGTCAAGCGGTTGAGAGTATTATGAATATAGTAGTTCCGGAGAGGGCGCTTTTTTTGAGGTGTATCTGGACTGAATTATCTAGGATTCATAGTCATTTGTTATGGTTGGGATTGGTAGCAGACGCGTTCGGATTTGAGTCGCTTTTTATGGCGTCTTGGAAAATAAGAGAGTTAATTCTGGATATTTTTGAAGAGACAACGGGCGGAAGAGTTATATTTGGCGTTTGTAAAGTCGGCGGAATAAGAAAAGACGTAACTAATGAAACTTTACAGAAAATATCAAAACTGCTAGATAAAATAAAAAAAGAATACGACTCTATTGCAAAAGTATTTTTAAACGACTCAAGCGTGAAACATAGAACCGAAGGGGTCGGAGTATTATCGAGAGAAGACGCGTATTTATGGGGCGCCGTCGGTCCTATGGCTAGGGCTTCGGGAATTAATCTTGATACAAGAAAGCTCGGTTACGCCGCCTATAAATATATCAATGTTACGCCGATAGTTCACGATAAAGGGGACAGTTACTCTAGAATATACGTTAGAGTATACGAAGTATATCAATCGATAGATATGATAAATGAGTTTATCAATAAAATTGAAGACGGTCCGGTCGACGTTAAAGTAACGGGAGCTCCCGACGGAGAAAAGTTTGAGCGATTGGAACAGCCCAGAGGCGAAGTAGTATATTACGTTAAAGGGAACGGAACAAAGTTTCTTGATAGATTTAGAGTAAGGACCCCCACTTTTAGCAATATTCCGCCAATGATAAAGTTGTTGAAAGGATGTTCTTTAGCCGACGTTCCTCTGATAGTATTAACGATAGATCCGTGCATTAGCTGTACGGAGCGATAGGAGGCAAAAATGGCGTTTTTTGAAATGACTTCAACCGTTTTGAAGAGTCTTTTTTCAAGACCCGCGACTAAAAGATATCCCTTTGTTAAAAGATTGAACTATGAAAGAACAAAAGGCGGAATAAAGATTGATATAGAAAATTGTATATTCTGCGGAATATGCTCAAAAAAGTGTCCCGCCGACGCTATAACCGTCTCTAGAACTGAGAAATTCTGGCAAATTGAGAGGATGAAGTG
>JAGOCL010000424.1 GCA_017998755.1 Spirochaetota bacterium
TATTGACAGATTTTTATTACTTTTATCCTTATAAATTTTATATATCTTTAGTATATTAATATTATATCCTAAAAAAAACTGTTAATAACCTTGTATCTATTGAAATATCAACATTTACAGGAGCTTGTTTTTAATCAAACTTAATAATAAATCCTATTTTCTTAATAATAAATCCTATTTTCTTAATAATAAATCTCATTCTTTTAATAATAAATCCTATTTTCTTAATAATAAATCCTACTTTATTTTTAAGTTATTGACAATAAATCTTATGAAATTTGATTTTCTTTTAAATAATCTATTAAGATCATCCTAATTCCTGTTGACAATGGAATGCCTTTGTTTTCAAAATGTTTTCTTAGCAAAACCTCATATGATTTCGGAAATTTTATCGTTATAACGTTATTTCTTTCCTCTTTAGTTACAGAAGGAAGTTCATATTTGATTTTTAAACCAGAATTGCTTAAGTTGTTATCTAATTCTGATGAATTAAAATTGTTTGGTTTTATTAATGGCATATAATCTCCTCTTTTGTAGTTTTTATTAAAGATTCAGCTAAATTATTTAATTCCGGAATTGTTTTACTTTCAGGATAATATTCATAAATAGATTTATTTTGTAACTGAGCTTCAGCAATTTTACTATCTTGACCAATCGTAAAAATTTGATAGTCAAGTTTTTTGATTTTATCGTAAATAATATTATGTCGTCTAAACGAATAATTGATATTATTTACAACGATTTTATTATGAACAACATTTTTTCTATAAGCTTTATTTATCTTTTGTAATTCATTGTTAAAAATTACAATACCGTCTATGCTGAAGAATTCCGGCGTAAGAGGCGTTATTGTCTCATCCATTGCAAGTAATACGCATTTCTCTAATTTTGACATACCGGGACTCAAGTCAAATATTGCGAATTCAAACCCTAATTTTTCTATTTCAACGCAAAGATCTTCAAAAATAAAAGGTTCGTCATTAAGTTGTGTCTCGGCATAATTTTTAAGACTACCGTTTAATCCAAAAGTTGGTATTATAAACAAATTATCGGTAATCTGATATATTACATCTTTTAGAGGGACATTTCCTTTTAGAATATCAGATAATTCATATTGCAAGTTTTTATCCGTAATAAACCAGCTTGAAAGATTTCCTTGTGGATCACAATCCAGCATTATGGTTTTTTTTGTTTTAGAAATTGAATAAGCAACATTTCCGCTAAGCGTTGATTTCCCAACGCCGCCCTTCTGTATATGAAACGCAATTTTGTTCAACACTCAGCCCCTCCTTATATTGCAAGGAGTATTATAAAACAATACAAATGTAATGTAAAGTAAAATTATGTAAAAAATAAAAATACAAAGATAACGAAAAGTAATACAAAACAATACAAAACAACACGCTATTATTTGCTCGAGGATTGTCAAGGTTAAACGAAAAGAGCGCATTGCGATAAAGTTATTATTGGGGCAAAAAAAGAATCCTGAACTTCGTCAAGATTCTTTGAAGGCTAAACTCCGTAAAGCGATAAATAATTGGGTTGCAGTTTTATTGAGCCCGGGATGTAATAGATGGGCATGAAGCAGTTATTATATAAAACATAACTTTTAAGAAAAAATTTATCCTTTGAATAATAAACTTTTTCAATCGCTTCGGTATTTTCGGATAATATTTCTCGTTCAAGCTTATCTATATCGTCGTCTTTTTCGACTATAGCAAGAAAACCGATATCATCTAAATTAAAAGTTGATATATTCCTAATATCTTCTCTGAACGTTTTATATAGGCTAATAAAAGTCTTTTTAACGTTTTTGTATAATTTGACTTCAATTTTTCCCTTTAGTTCCAAGATATCGCTGTATTTGTAGATAATTATCATTCTATGCTCCTTTTTCTTCGTTCCGATATAAGATTCATATCTGATTGATATCTTATTCTTATTTATAATATAATTTTGTATTACTCTTTATTTCTCGATAACAACTATTATTGATAAAGAACTCTCCGGATATAAGCAAAATAGGGGAGGGGAGCTTACGTTCCGGAGAGAAAAGATTTTTTTCTTTTTAAAACGGAATATCCTCATCCGTTACATCAAAAGGATCTTCAATCTCTGTTGTGGAGATCTCTTTTTTCTTATGTTTAGATATACATAAATAGTAATCCGGTTGTTTTTCTTCAGTTTTATTTTTATTCTTGAAAATCAAATATTCGACGTTACCGGATAATCCCTTCATATATTTCGACGAGCCGTCTTTTTTTTCATTCAGCCATAATCCGCAAATTTGGATTATGGGGCTTTCTTGTTGTTGTTGATCCATATTAACTACTCCTTTGTTTCAAAGTATAATAGCCAGCTTTCTGACTTTTCTTAACGCATCTTGATAAAATATCTTCTGACACAAGCAATTCTAACCTGTTTTTATCGTAATTGATAATTTCTGATGGGGGAGTGTAAGTTGCCGATAAAGAATAGCCCAAACCTTTTTTACCATTAAGGGCAGAGGTTATATTCTCTTTGATTATTTTCTTCTCCTCTTCGAGCTCCTCTATTTCGTCGCATAATTTGATATATCGATTTTCTAACTCGGCATCGATTAGCTCGGCTTCATCTTTTTTCTCAAATCCTATATAAGACTTACTCCAGCATTCCTGCTTGTATCTGCAGTAGGAACATTCCCAAGACTCTGTTTCGTCTTTAAATGGTATTTCCGGTTCTACTTGCTCCATTATGCAGTATCTAAGCTCTTTCGCCTTCTCGATATATATAGCGACCGTATCAAGATCAACGTCGATTAAATACTCTTTGGATTTTCCGGTTTCTTTGTTGATATAAAGTAAAATAGCAGTTGGAAGTTTTAAGCTATACGCATATAGCATAAGTTGAATTTTGTAATGCTCGTCGGGGGTATCTTTTAGCATTGAGAATTTCCTATTACCGACAATTTTAAAATCGGTAACATAAATTTGACCGTCAAGCTCGCATAAGAGGTCTATAT
>JAGOCL010000425.1 GCA_017998755.1 Spirochaetota bacterium
TACTTTAGGAATTCCGACATTATATAGCATTGTTGAAATGCAACTTCGCGGAAAAATATATTACGAGAATAAGGACGGATTATCTTATAGCGTATCTTTTAAAGATATTCTTTATAAAAAAAGACTGAATTCTTGATTTTATTTGCGATAATTAGCCGCTTTTTGATGAAATATTCCGTATAAATAAAAATATTCTAAGAATATCGTCTAGAAAAAATCAATTTATAAAAATAAGTTTAATTTTTATCAAATATATAAATAATATTGAAATATTTATTGAATTAATTTACAAAACGCTATATAATCCTTTACTAATTGTCAAATTTTATAAAAATTTGAACAAAACAAAAAATAAAAAAAAGGAGAATTTTTTTATGAAGAAATCATTTTTGTCAATCCTATCGATTATTGTTTTAACGATAGGATTAATCGGTTGCCAGCAAGTTCCGACTTCGGACGCTTCGGCTTCCTTGCAAACTATCGGAGTTCAACTAACCGCTCCGACCAATTTAAAAGCGAAATTTTACGCAGACTACGATATGATAAGATTGTCGTGGGATCACGTATTGCTCGCTAAAGGGTATGTAATATTCAGAACGCAAAAAGACGCTACTGAAGACGCCGCCGCGACTAACCCATGGAAACAGGTAGGATACGTTGCCGAAAACGCTAACGTCGCCGTTTTAACCGATTGTTTTTTTGACGACTACGACCTTGAGAGCTCTAGCGCATACTATTACAAAATATTAGCTATATCTTACAACTACAATCAAGCGGATTTAACGCAGATTCGGGACGAGATAAACAACGACTATTTAGACTACAAAGTGCTGAACAGTTCAAGAATTATTGAAAGTCCGTATAGCGTCGTAGCAAACGCGACGGCCGGCGTTATCAAATCTCTCGATCAATTTACCGCTCCTCAAAACGTCAGAGTTATCAAAACCAGCGAGGGAGGACTTTTCGTTAAATGGGATTTTGATTACTACGCAAATACAAAGATGGCTACAAAATATACTGTTAGAATCGAAGACGTTACTACCGACGGAGTCAACGGAACGATAACTTTAGACGGTATAAACGTGTTTGAGTTTTCTACAGCCGACACCGTTAACGCGACCGATAATTACCTTAATATAGCGACTATACCGGTAGGTAAGTTTAGAGTAGGAGTTTACGCTAAGGGTAAAGATTCCGTCGCGGCAAGTCAGATAAGCTACTACGCCAATACTATAACTCAATACGATAACTTTGCAACCGCTCCTGCGGCTACCGCCGTGGACGGACTTTTTGCAAATAACGTTATGATATCTTGGCCGATAGTATCAGGCGCCAATATGTACTATTTATACAGATTAAATAACGCGACTGGCTTGTGGGACTTCCTCAAATCGGTATCTAGCGCGTCTTACAACGAAGCGTATAACGTTGTTTATACGACTGACGATACCGTTTCGGATAATACCAAATATAACTATAAAGTTTATGCGGCTAATACCGTTTACGGTAGAGTATCTCAGTTCGGAACGGCGACCGGCTTAGTAGGGAAATCTATAACTGACAACTCGGCGTTTGGTTTGGCTAGAATTAATATAGGCGTAGGCGGAAACAGAACCGTTACTATGTCTTTCTCAAAAATAACCGACGCCGCTACTTATTCTATATATAGAACTTACGACGCGGTTAATAATAAGATATTCAAAGAGGCGACAAACGCAGTTTTAACTCCTCCAACTGGAACGAGCTTGTTATATACTTTTACGGACGTTATAGCTCCGACGGATTATCCGACTGCTTTAAATACGTCGAACGATCCTGAAAATCATCTGTTTGCTTATAGAATAGTTGCAAAAGACGCAAACGGAAACGCTATCGCAGTTACCGCCGCTTCGGTTACCGCTTATACGGATCTGTCTAAAGGAACAGTTAACGTAGATATAGTTACCGTTCCGGGTACGTGTACAATTAATTGGACCGGTATCGGACCCGTCGGAGTCGGCTCTCCTCTTGTCGGCGGTTTCAGAATTAAAAGATTTACAAACACGGAATATGGAACGGCAAGCCTAGATTGGAATGCAAATTTTGACGCAATGGGAACCCTTGTTACTAACGCAAGCGACCAAGCGACAAATTGGAACGACCCCGATTGGTCAGGATTGCCATTGGCGGCGGGGGATTATTATTATGTTGTAAAAGGATATAACGGTAGTTCGGTATCTTACACCGTAAGCGCCGTAAAAACTCATCCTTAATATGTACTAAAAGTAAAAAAAACAAGAGGGCTCGTTCCCTCTTGTTTTTTTTACAAATCGACTCAATAAATTTTAGAAAATTTTTACTATTCCGAAATTCTATCTATGAAAAGACTATTTTTCCTTTTGACCGCGGTAGTTTTTAGCGGATATATTTACGCCGAAGGAGCGTATCAAAATTTCATTCAAATTTACGGAGAAGGACCATACGGACGACATCCCGTTAAGTTTGACGCAAAGGTTTATACAAAAACCGACGCCGTTATGTACGCAAAACGCGAAATTTTTGAGTTCTTATCCGGAATGATATACGGGTACAACTTTACCTACAAAGTTGAAAATAAGATTAACAACACAAAAGGTTATTTTGATATCGCTCCTATCGGTAAAATCAATGAAAAAGACCCCAATCTGACGCTCTCTCAAGTCGAAGAATCCCAAATATCCATAAGAATCCAAGCTGAATACCGGCTAAGCGAAAATCAAAAAAAATATATGTCCGGATTTAAGTCCGTTCTATCGAAAATGGCCGGCGGAGAATCAAGCGAAAGTTGGGCGGACGACTGGAGCAAACGGTTGGAAGTTTATAAAAACGCCCTTGAAAATACAATCCTAAACGCCGCAAGAAAATCGATTAAATCCCGCCCCCTGTACGTATAAGGAAAGATACTTCTCGAAGATAGCCCGAAATTCTTTATAAAAAGCGGCGAGTGGCGTTGCATTATTAAAGCGCACATTATGAT
>JAGOCL010000426.1 GCA_017998755.1 Spirochaetota bacterium
TCTGATAGATTTTTTTTTAGCATGATGTTTGGAATAATATTAATAATAGAAATATTAAAAAGATAATGAATATGAAATCGGATGATAAAAAACGGGAATTCCCTATTTATAAACCCTATATTACAAGAAAATATAACGAATATTACCGGCCAATAAAGTTTTTATTGGAATAATTTGTCGTTTTGAGAATTTCAAATATCGGTTGACTTTTACGATTAAATATCTATAATCAACTTCAATATTTTGTATTGGAGTTTAGATGAAGACTATAGTTTTAGCGGAAAAACCCAGCGTCGGCAAAGAGCTTGCCAGAATATTAAAGTGTACTCCAAGAGGGAAAAGTTATTGCGAGGGAGATAATTTTATAGTAGCGTGGGCTATGGGGCATCTTGTCGAGCTTGCCGATCCGGGAAGTTACAATGAGGAATGGAATAGTTGGAAGATGGAGACTTTACCGATGCTTCCCGATAAGATGAAACTAAAGGTAATCGGAAAGACAGGATTTCAATTTAACGCAGTTAAAAATATTTTTAATAGACAGGATGTAAATAACTTAATAATAGCGACGGACGCTGGAAGAGAGGGAGAGTTAGTCGCTCGATGGATTATGAAATTAGCCGGATGGAAAAAGAGTTTTCAGCGACTTTGGATAAGCTCCCAAACGGATAAGGCGATTAAAGACGGATTTAACGGACTAAAGGATGGACGCCATTACGATAATCTTTTTCGCGCCGCAGAATGTAGAGCGGAGGCCGATTGGATTGTCGGGTTGAATGTTACGCGAGCTTTATCTTGTCGTTACGACGCTAAGCTATCGGCCGGTAGGGTTCAAACGCCTACTTTAGCAATGATTGTGAATAGAGAAAATGAGATAAAAATGTTCAAATCCAAATCATATTGGACTATTGGGCTTGATTTAGATGGATTTAAAGCCGTATGGCAAGGTAGAAACGGTCAAACAAGATTTTTTAGTCAAAACGACGCAAGTACTATTGTAGAAAAAATAAACGGAAAAAACGCTTTTGTAAAAGAAGTCGAAGTTAAGGAAAAATCGGATTTACCGCCGCTTGCTTTTAATCTTAACGATTTACAGAGGGAAGCAAATAAAATACTGGGGTTTTCTGCAAAACAAACGCTAAGCGTTTTGCAAGGGCTTTACGAACGTCATAAGATTGTTACATATCCCCGAACAGATTCGAGGCATTTAACCGCCGATATGTTGCCTACGTTAAAAGATCGGCTAAAAGCGATCGAAAATTCTCAATTTTCGGGAAAAATTGGCGAATTATTTAAAAATGAGATAAATCCCGGTAAAAGATTAATTGACGACGCTAAAGTGAGCGATCATCACGCTATAATACCAACAGAAGAACCTGTTAGGTTAGCGAATCTCTCGCGCGAGGAAAAGGCTTTATGGGAAATAATAGCGAAACGATTTATCGCGGTTTTGTCGAATCCGTATAAATATAAATGCGTTAAGCTTGTTTTAGATATTAACGGAGAGTCGTTTATCTCTAAAGGGATCGAAGTAGTCAACCCTGGATGGAAGTCTTTATACGGCGTAAATATTACGGAAGTTGATGAAGACGACGATATTCCTACTCAAAAACTCAAAATATTTCAAAAAGGCGAGGAAATTACAGTTAAAAGAGCAAATATTCTTCAAGGGTTAACCAAACCGCCGGCTAGGTATACGGAAGGTACTCTTCTAGAGGCTATGGAGAACGCCGGCAAATTTATCGACGATAAAGCCTTGAAAGAATCGATCCAAAAAGGGGGGATTGGAACTCCAGCAACAAGAGCAGAGATTATTGAAAAACTTTTTTCAAATTACTACGTTGAAAAAAACGGAAAAGAGCTTGTTCCTACTCCTCAAGGGATGGAGTTGGTGGGACTTGTTCCCGAATTGCTTCGTTCTCCAGAACTAACGGCAGAGTGGGAGATACGTCTAAACGCTATATCCGAAGGAAAAGAGCTAAACAATGTGTTTTCTAAAGATATTCGAGATAAAACTAAAGAACTAGTCGAACAAGTTAAAAATTCTACCATTAAATACGAACCAAAAGCTAATTCGCGGGAGAATTGTCCTTATTGCGGAAAGCCCCTGATAAGCAATAAAGATAAAAAGGGAAGAAAAATCTTGATTTGTCCATCAAAATCTTGCGGCTACGAAAGGGATCAGTTTAATGACAACGGTAATCCGACGAACAAAGAGAAGCAAATAGCCAGAAGATTTATGAATAAATACGGCGCGGATAAAACCTCGACTGAAACGTTTACTCTCGGCGATATGCTGAAAGCTAAAATGGAAAGTAATAAAAAAGAGTAAATAAAAAAACGGCAATTCCCGTTTTGAATATTACAAAAACCCAATATTATTCGCCAAATTGCGTTCTCTGATTATTTAGTTGATTTTTTTTAAAATATGTTATAATGTCGTTTATAAATATCAAAAGGATTTTTATGATATTCAATACTTTAAATCTAATGTTATTTTTAGTCGGTTTCCCCTTTGTATGCTCGTTGATATTAATTCTTATAACGAACGCGACCGTTAGGACTTTTCTCTTAAAAGTTTTTGCTTTTGTAATAATCGTCGTATCTTTAGTTTTGTTGGTTACGACGATGAATCTTCATAAAGAGTTTTATTCGTTTGAACTCCCGCATTTGGAATATTTCTTTCTTATAATAGAATTTGCGATGCTTGTTTGGATTATTATTCGAGGGATAAAGTATAAAAAATTTGGGACTATTCTGTTGGTTTTAATTCAAGCGGGGCTTCTAATTTACAATTTGTTGTATGTAGAAACTTCGGGTAAGATCGAAAACGCGCTATTTATCGATAAGTTTAGTCTTATAATAGTAGCAATAATAGGTATTATCGGTAGTTTGATCTGTATATACGCTATCGGATATATGCAGGATTACCACAAACATCATAAAGACGTTCCAAATCGAAGAAATGTTTTTGCTTTTTATCTTTTTGTT
>JAGOCL010000025.1 GCA_017998755.1 Spirochaetota bacterium
TTTTTATATCAGAGTAAACTTGTCAGATATTCCCATCTTTCATATTTTTCGTTAATAGTATTTTCGATTTGAAGATATCGCTCGTTTAATTCTTTTATAACTTCTGCGTTAAATGAAGGACTTGAGAACTTCTCTTCTATTTGTTTTTTTTCACTTTCCAGACATTCAATTTCTCCAACAATTTCTTCAAGTTCTTTTTTTTCTTTAAAAGACATTTTTTTCTTTACGTTTTCTGTTTTACTCTCCGCCAAATCTTTCTTCTTCTCTATTTTTACTTCCGGTTCCTTTATCGCGTCGTTTCTTGATTGGATATATTCCAGATAATCCGAATAGTTTCCGGGAAAACTTGATATAGAGCCGTTTTGATCAAAAACCAATAGCCGATCGACTACTCTGTTCATCAAATATCTATCGTGGGTAACGACTATTATGCAACCGTTGAAATCGTTCAAAAAATCTTCAAGAATTGTCAACGTATTCAAATCAAAATCGTTAGTCGGCTCGTCTAAAATAAGAAAGTTGGGATTGCCCATTAAAACGCCTAATAAACTCAATCTCCTTTTCTCCCCTCCGGATAACTTTGATATGGCTCCGTATTGTATATTTGCGGGAAACAGAAATTTCTCAAGAATTTTTGAAGCGGATATAGACGCGCCGTTATTTAACGTAATAACTTCTCCAAATTTTTTAATATATTCAATAACTTTCATATCGGGGTCTAATTCGACCGAATTCTGAGTAAAATACCCAAATTCTGTTCTGACGCCCTTATCAATCAATCCTTTATCAGGCGTTAGCGCGCCGGTTATTAAATTGAGAAATGTAGTTTTGCCGGAGCCGTTTGGACCGATTATACCTATCCTTTCATTTTGTCTGAAAACATAGGAGAACGGTTTTATTACAATTTTACCGTCAAAAGATTTTTCAATATCGTTTAGTTCTAATATCTTTTTTCCGAGGCGTCGCCCTTCGATAGTAAACTCTAATTCGTCCCCTTTTTGGATTTTTTCTCTTTTCATAAGACCCTCGATAGAATCCATTCTTGACTTAGACTTAGTCGTTCTGGCTTTCGGCTGTCTTTTATACCATTCCAGTTCTCTTCTGAGTATATTATTGATTTTATCTTCCTCTTTGAGCGCATTATTTTCAAAATCGGCTTTTTTTTCGAGATAATAGGCGTATTTTCCGTCGTATTTATATAAATTTGATCTGTCGATCTCGATAATCGAAGAGCATACCCTATCTAGAAAATAACGATCGTGAGTAACCATTATAAACGACTTTTTAGACTTAATCAGATAATCTTCAAGAAATTGGATAGTCTTTAAATCAAGATGGTTAGTAGGTTCGTCGAGGAGTAGTAAATTTGAATCTCCGATAAGCGCCTGAGACAAAGCGACCTTTTTTAACATTCCGCCCGATAGCGTTTTCATTTGCATAGTAAGATCGTTTATCTCAAGTTCTGAAAGAATAGACCTGATATTCTGCTCGTACTCCCAACCGTTTTCTTTATCAATGGCGGTTATAACTTCGCCAAGTTCTTTTTCGTCGTTTGGCGAGAGGCTTGAGCCCATCTTACCGCGCAATTCTTCGTATTTTTTTATAAGTTTGACTATTTTATCGTCGGAGTTAAATATATGTTCCAAAATCGTATCGTCGGGATTAAACCTCGGGGTTTGTTCCAAAAAATTTATTTTAGTTTCTTTGTTTTTAATCGCATTGCCGCCGTCGCAAGTTTCGTATCCCGCTACTATACGGAGAAGAGTAGATTTACCGGCGCCGTTCGCCCCGATCAAAGCGATCTTATCTTCCGAGCTTGCTCCAAACGATATGCCGTTAAATAAAGTTTTTGAACCAAGCGTTTTTGTTATGTTTTCTATAGAAATTAAATTCATAAATCCCCTTTAAAAAAGTCTATTTTATAGTAATTTGTATTTAATGTAAATATTAAATTTTTTAAAATTTTGTTGACTAATGCTTCAATCAATACTACAATCGGTCAATAATAAAATATTTTAGGGGGACTTTATGGCGGGAAAATTCGAGATTTACAAAGATAAAAAAGGGGAGTTCAGATATAGATTGAAAGCCGGCAACGGTCAAATCATTCTGACCGGCGAATCCTATAAAGCGATAGCGGGATGCAAAAACGGCGTCGAATCTGTTAAAAAGAATTCTCAGGACGATAACAGATTTGAGACTTCAAAAGATAAAAACGGTCAGTTCAAATTCGTTTTGAAAGCCGGCAACGGAGAGATCATTGGGCAAAGCGAATCTTATACCTCTTCGGACGGTTGTATAAACGGCATCGCTTCGGTAAAGAAAAACGCTCCCGAAGCTCAGATTGTCGAATTAGACCAATAACGTCTATATCTTGTATCGCCTCCTTTTTAAAACATGGAAGCGAGCGCTTTATAAAAAAAGAAGCCATTTTAAGATAAACTTTTGTTATCTGCGATCGGCTTCTTTTTTTTATTAATTAACATACTGGTTAGGAAAAGTCGACGTATAAATACAGGGAACATAAGTACCTATTATGAAATATGATATATACAGCGTAAAGTTTTTTTATAAAATGAAATATGAAGCGTATAAGTTGATTTAAAGAGAACAAATGTACCAAGCGTATATTTAGTTATTTGACGTTTATCAATAAAAAAAACGTTTTTTCTTCAAGGATATTCCAAAAAAATAAGGACGCGTCAATTATTAAACAAAAATAATACTATTTTTATTCTATACTAGAGCATTAATAATGAGAATTTAATCCTATAATAAATTCCATACAAATATGGCGCGATTATTGCTTTAGTATAGTTGATATTTTCTTATTTGTTAATGTTTTATATAACCTTATCCACTTCCGGTTCCCACCCCCTCCCTATAAAATGGAAGTGGATTTTTTTAACATCGCTAAAGTTTTGCTAATATATATTATTTTTTAATTATATCCCACATTTGATTATCGTTGTTAGTTTGAGCGTAAAGAATAATTTTTTCTCCCGAGTTTTTACTGGACTGAGGGACGTCGAGGAACTTGTTTGACGCGGAAGACGCTATGAAATAAAAGCCCCCGCCGGATTTTCTGAGAATCCATTTTTGATTTGGTCCGTTATTATCCTGATTTTGTACCAGATAAGTAACGCCGCTTTCGTTTATAATATCCAAACATTTTTCGCTGTATTTATTTTTAATTTTATAAAGCCCTTTGCTGACGTAAACAAATTTCCATAGTTGATTGGCGCTTCCGGTAGCGTCGTACTGGATGATTTTTACGTTATTGTCCGACGCGCTCCCCGGAACGTCGAGACACTTGCCGCTATTTTTATTAATTATTTGATAATATTTGTTTTCGTTGATGGAATACATACGAAATCTTATGTCGAAAGTTATCCAATAAAAAATAAACGCAACCAACAGTATAAAAAGAATCGCAATAATTTTGTTTTTATTTTGTATAGTAAAATCTTTGATGTCCATAAAATATCCCGCCTATTTAAAAATTATTAATATTATCGAAGCTATCCCGCAAGCTACTCCGAGTAGTTGACGAGGGGAGACTGTTTCTCCTATAACCCAGCCGAATATAAATACTATTAACATAACCGATACGGTCATTATCGGACTCGCCACGCTTACCGGGAAGTATTTAAAAACTATGGTATATAAAACAAACGACATACCATAACTGCACAGACTAAAAAAGATGAATAAAAGCCACATGGGGGTTTTTAAAGGATAATTTGACGCGAATTTTAGGAAAACCTGAGCCATAGCGGAGGGGATTATTCCTGCGATTAAAAGTATGTATTTAATCAATAGATTTCTCCTTTACAATGTAGCTTGGTCGCCCCTTTATCTCGATAAAGAGTTTTCCGATATATTCGCCTATGATGCCCAGCATTATAAGTTGTATGCCTCCTAAGAAAAATATACCGACCATAATAGAAGTCCATCCCGATATAGTCTGATCTGTAAATATTTTGACGATAATTGAGTATAATCCGTAAGCGAATGAGAAAAGCGATATTATTATACCTAAAACCGTAGAAATATGTAAAGGAACGACGCTAAACGACGTAATACCGTTAAGAGCGAAGGCAAACATCTTTTTAAGCGTATATTTGGATTCGCCGTAAAGACGATCCGCCGGTTTATATCGTACGCCGAGTTGCTTAAACCCCATCCAACTGATAATCCCTCTATAAAAGATCGAGCGTTCTTTAAACAATTTCAAAGTCTCGACGACTTTTCTGTCTAAAAGTCTAAAATCCGCCGCTCCTTTCTCTATTTGAAGGTTCGCGAGTTTATTTATCATACCGTAAAACATCGATGCGGATTTTCTTTTAAAAAAAGAGAGCTTTTTACTATCTTCTCTTATCGTGTAAACTATATCCCAACCTTCTAGCCACTTGTCGATAAGATCCGGTATGATTTCCGGCGGATGTTGCATATCGGCGTCCATCGATACGACGCAATCCCCTTTTGCTGTATCCAGACCGGCGCGAAGCGCGTTTTGATGGCCAAAATTCCTCGAAAATGAGACGTAATGTATCTTTTCGTTTGATTCTCTCGCTTTTTTTACGTTATCAAGCGTTTTATCGGAGCTTCCGTCGTTTACAAAAATAATTTCATAATCGGGATATTTCTCCAATATGCCGGATAATTTCTTCGCTAAAACCGGGATATTCTGTTCTTCATTATACGAAGGAACGACGACAGATACTTTAAAATTCTCCATTGAAATAAACCTTTCTTTTATATAATTATGATAAATTTTAACATATTTAATTCTAGTAATCAAATAAAATTAATTATAATTTTGTCGCGTCTATTTTGAACATATCGGATAACTTTTGACTAAAATCTTTCGGAATCGGGGCTTTGAACTCTTTGTAGCCGTTAATCTTCAATTTGTAACAGTGCAGATAATAATCTGCGATATTCAGTAATTGAGATAAAGATAACGATTGGTATGTATAATATTTTTTCTCCCCTAATAACGGATAATTTGCCGCCGAGAGACTAGCTCTTATTTGGTGTTTTTTGCCGGTCCAAAGATTTATCTCGACTAAAGAGCGTTGAGAATCGTATTTCAAAGGCTTGACATAGGTAGCCGAAAGGTTGGGGGTCTCTTCGATAAACTTGGATTTATCAGGGATAAAGTTATGAATTTGCAAATCTTTAACGGTAACTTTATTTTCCCTGTTTTCAGTAGAGTCTATAAAAGAAGATATTAGTATTGGAGAAGATATTTTTCCATAAACCAAAGCCAAATAGAGTTTATCGCTGGCGCGTTCCCTAAACAGAGTTGTAATTTTTTGTAAACCGAAATGCGTCTTTGCAAATATTATCAAACCGGACGTATTTGTATCGAGCCGATGGCACGGCGACGGGGTAAAATAATCGCCGGGTTTGAATTCATTTTTCTTATATAAATAAGCTTTTACCGATTCAACTAAAGTTTTCTTAAATTCATATTTATCGGGATGAACGAGTATCCCCGCCGGCTTGTTGACGACGATTATATCTTTATCTTCAAAGACTACGTCGATATTAGAATCAATCGATCGGTATTTATTTTGATCGTTATCGGTATATTTTTTTATAATCTCGTCGGGGAAAAAAATCTTAACGACGTCTCCGTCTTTCAGTATATAATCCTGATCTTCGATACGATTATTTATCTTTATTTTTCCCTTGCGGATATTCGCGAATATTTCGCCGTTTTTCATCGACGGAGCCAGCGTTCGGATATAGCGGAAAAGTTTTTTTCCCTCGTTGGCTTTATTGACGATAACCATTTTCATACTAGACGTCCATTTCTTCTGATAATTTGTTTAATTTGTGGTGAATGGACTCCAATATCTCTTTTTCATGATCGTTCCAAACGGCTAATTCTGAGCTGAAAATTCTCTCTACTACTTCAAGACATTTTTCTATAGCTGTGAAAAAATCTTTTTCAAGATAGAATTTATACTGGTCTTTTTCATTTTCCGTAATAGTCAAGAATCCGCAATTTTTAGACTTTTTATTTACAAAAGTCGGTTTGAGTAATATTTTGATAAATCTAAAAAGCGAAGCCCAGTCCTGCGGATAGTAAAAAGTTCTCCCTTTTGGCCACCTTTTATTAATACCGTTATCGAGATCGATCTTATCGAAATACTGAAGAAGCGAATTGAGCTTATCTTTTAGTATAACGCTCTCGCCGTACGTAAGAACGGCTTGAAGATTATCAAAATTATACTTTAATACTTTTTCCTTTCGAGACTTCAATTGAATTACTACATTGTATGGAATCAGAGCGTAAGAAACTTTTTTGTCTCCGACAATGTCAAAGTATTTATCAAGTATCAAGATTTTATCGGAATCGACGAATTTTTCTTTGACTTTTGTACTGGTTTGTTCTTCCCGTAAAAATTTTTTTACCTTATCTTTTTTGTTGGCTATTATATCGTATAAGTCAAAAAAAGCCTCTTTGATAATCGATTCGGGAACCATAGCGGCGGTTCGGATATACGTCCTTCCGGTATTTACTATTTCGCCGCCGACTATCCAATCGGGCGAAGTTCCGTATAAAAAAGAACCGGGGTGAATACGTATCTCTTTTTCTGTCGCGGAATAGTAATTATTGTTGTTTCCTTTGCTTTTTTTGTTTCTCAAGCATATATACTGTTTCAGTCCCGCGCAGATACACTTTATTATTTGATTATAGTCGTAATCGTTCCCGACTGTTACGTTGTCCTTTTCAGAAATCATACTTATGAGCTGGTTGTGAATATTGATTATCTCTTTCATTGTTCTGATATCGAGGTAGTATCTCTTGACGAATTCCTCTTTATCTTTTGCGTTGTTATATTTATGGAAAAGATTAATCCAAGAGAAAAAATCCCCCCCTTTAATAGACAGTTTTTTTTGAGCGTTTCTGCTTTCGATCTCTTCGCCCGCCGGATATAAGAAAGGGCTTTTTGCCGATAGAAAAGATATTACGACGACAAGGTTATTTAATATTCCCTGATAATTTTTTATCCCTTCTATGAGTATGCGCGATAACCTCGGCGTTAATGGAAATACTACCATCATTTTACCGACGTCGGTGATCATATCGCTGTCGTTTAGCGCGCCGATTGAAACAAGCGTCTCAACGGCGGATTTGATAGCTCCTCTATTTGGTTGTGAAATAAAGTCAAATCTTTCGTAATTGTAAATTCCTATATCGGCCATTCTTAGCACGACTTCGGAAAGGTCGGTTCTGTATATCTCTTCTTTGGTGTATTCTTCTCTGGAATTGTAGTCGTCTTCGCCGTAAAGTCTGAAAACAACGCCGGGAGCGGTACGCCCCGCTCTCCCTTTTCTTTGATCGCACGAAGCCTTTGATATGGGCTTAACTTCGAGAAACGAAGTGAAAGTACGGGGGTTGTAGTAATTAATTTTTGAATATCCTGGGTCTATGACGAATATTATCCCGTCGATGGTTATCGAAGTCTCCGCGATGTTTGTGGCGATTACGATTTTTCTTTTATCTTTGTATTGATTAAAAACTTTATTTTGCTCTTCTATCCCTAATCTAGCGTACAAAGGGAGTATTTCCAGAGATTCGTCGGCGTTTATGGCCTCCAATCTTCGGCAACAATCTTTGATCGAATCTTCCCCCGGAAGGAATATCAAAATATCGCCTTCTTGATTGGTAGATACAATATTTTCAACTATTCCAAAAATGGCGGACTGCATCTCTTCATAGTCCTCTTTCTTTTTCAGAGGGCGGTACTTTATCTCGATAGGGAACGGCTTGGTCTCGACGGAAATAATCGGGGCTCCGTCAAAATAGTCGCTGAAAAGTTTCGCGTTTATGGTCGCCGACGAAACTACAACTTTAAAGTCCGGCCTCTCCCGTAATATATCTTTTAAAAGCCCCAATATGAAGTCAATATTCAGACTGCGTTCGTGAGCTTCGTCGACTATTACGATGGAATATTTGGATAAAAGGAAGTCGCTTCTCAATTCTTCCAATAATATCCCGTCGGTCATTATTTTAATTTTGGTATTTGGAGAGGTAAAATCCTCAAATCGGATCTTATATCCGACTAAACGTCCCAGTTCGACGTCCATCTCGTACGCTATCCTATTAGAAACGCCGCAGGCGGCTATACGCCGCGGTTGGGTTACGCCGATTATTCCTTGCCCGTTAAGAGCGGCGTCGAAAAGAATTTGGGGTATCTGCGTGGTTTTGCCCGAGCCGGTCGGGGCTTCTATCACGACGACGTTGTTGTTTTTTACCGTCTCAACTATGCGGTCCTTAAATCTGTAAATTGCTAAATTTTCTCTATTCATAATAAGGCAGTATATATTTTTAATTAGATTTTGAAAAGAAAATTTTTAAATATTTACTATTCATAATTTATATTTAACGCGCCGGAATGGAATTTAAAAAAAAATATTTATTAAATTACAATTTTATTGACGTTATTTTTATTATATGGTTAAATATAATAATTAACTATTAGAGGTTTATGAATGAAAGCAGAATGGATTAATCCTTTTATATCGAACGCCATAGAAGTTTTTGAACAGATGGCTAATATCAAACTCGAAAAGACGAGTTTATCGTTGAAGGAGGATCCTACCCCTTCAAACGACATATCTATAATCGTAGGTATAGCCGGATTTATACAAGGACAGGTGGTGTATAGTCTGAAAGGTCATACCGCTCAGAGGATAGCTCAAGCGTTAGCGCCTAAAAGCGCTATGGTTATAGACAACGCTTTTGTAGAGTCGTCTATAGCCGAAGTCGCTAATATTATAACCGGTCGTACTACGATTCAACTATCTGGTCAGGATAAGATTTTACATATAACTCCCCCTACGATCATTATCGGTAAGGAATATAGCATCAGTTTTGTCAGACTAAAAACAATAGCGGTTAATTTAGCTTCAAGATTCGGGACGATTGAAGTTAATATCGCTATAAAAGAAGGGGAGATATAATTGCCGGTATGACTTTTGATCTGGAAAAAGGGAGCATAAACCAAAATTATAGTTATGAAGCTATAAATATGTTATACCCTCCCGCTTCGTATCAAGATATTCTTACCCCTTTCAAAGAGTACTTAAACGGCGTTCAGTCCGATAAATACCTGGAAATATCTCATTTCTTCTCGCCGTATTTTAATCGACTGCTTGATTCTTTTAAAGAGGGGTACTTTCTTTCGGACGATCCGTTTGTATCGGGGCTTGTATATTTGCAAAGCGTTTTAAATAAGAAAAACTTAAATGTAGTAAATTTTAAATTTAACGGGAAGAAAATTGACTCGCAGGGATTTATCGAAAAGTTTGATTTTATATTTTCGCGGTTAGGGGTTAACTTTCAGGATTTATACGCGTATCTGCCCAAATTTATCTCTTATTTATCGGTCGGCGGGATATTAGTTTTTATTATTCCTTCTTTTTGGTTTTTTAGAGAAGATTTAACCGATGTAGAAAAAGAGATATTAGCTTACGCAAAGCGTAACGATAAAAAATGGCTTTTTGTTGAGCCCATTGAAAACGCTATACTCGACGCCGGCGGAGAGATCGTTAGTTTTCAAAAAATCGAAGACCGACAAAAATTATCGAGAATAGAAATAGCGTACCTATCGTCGATGGATAAATTATTTAATGCCGAACTTCAAAATAATATCGCTATTCTTGAGACGGTTGATATACCTAAGATCGACCTTGATATACCGTTATCTGCGCTTGCAGTTAGAAAGAAGTCTAAGACTATCACTAAAGATAATTTGTTTAGTTTCTAAACGGATTGCAAGCCGACGCATAAAATCATAATATAACTTTAACGTTGAAATCGTAAGCTTTATGTCAATTTATAAATATTCGTTATATTTCTAAAGCGGACGACCCCTTCGTCTTTTTGGTTGATATTTTTTTTGGAATAATAGTTAATCCAGTGAAGAACTTCGAGATTTCTCACAATATTGTTTATTTTAGTTAGTTCTTCATATTTTATTCCGCCGTTATCCATAATATCGATGAATTTTGATTTTATTTGGATCGGAAAAGTAAATATTATGTTTCTATCGCTATATAATCTGTAAAAAAGATCGAACGTTTGGAAAATGCAGTCGATTCTGTAATTAATTTTATTAAGGTAATCGTTGTATTCGACGTCGACTTTTTTATCAAAAGCTTCAAAGTCGAAATTCTTTATAACCTTTGTCATAATTAGCGAGTTGTTTTTAAAATTAAATTCAGGTTGAATGATATCCAGCTCGTTCAGCAGGGATTTTTTTAATATCTCCGCTTTGTTGAAATGCATATCTTTGTTGTGGAAGAGAAAGAAGTTTACTTTCTCCCTGCTTTCGGTAAATATCTCGCTTTCAATATCTTTTAGATCCAGCTCGTCGGTAGAATAGAAAACGGCTAATTTATAAAAATTTTCCATAAGCGCTTAATATGCCGATTGCAATATAGCTATCAGTTCTTCCGTATCGCACGAACGGGGAATATAATTAAACATAGAGAACTTTCTCGCGTCTTCGGCAACGTTGACTATATCGTCTCTTGTTATTTGAAATTCTTCCAGCCGGGTCGGTAGTTGCAATTCTAGTACAGTTTTCCTGACTTTTTCTATAGCTTTTAGCGCCGCCTCCAAAACGCTGAGATCTTCCGTGTTTTCTCCCAGAGCTTGAGCGATTTTGACATATTTTGCCGGAACGGTATTTATATTGTAATCCATAACGCGCGGCAGTAGTATGCCGGACGATAACGACTTGTGAATTTTAAATTTAGAGCTGAGGACGTAAGATAGAGCCGCCGTTATACCGGTCGACGTCATACTAAGCCCCAACGACGAGAGAAAGCCGGCAAGGGATAAGTTCGCCCTTGACGTAATGTCGTTGGGGTTGTTTGCCGCGTTAAATATATTGTTGTTTATCAGTTCTAGAGATTTTAAAAACAAAGCGTCGGATAAAAAATTTGACTTAGTCGAAATGTACCCTTCGTAAGCGTTTGCCATAATGTCGATAGCGGTAGTCGTCGTAAGTCTTCTTGTTAGAGTCGTCGTGATCATAGGGTCGAAAAGAGCGTATTTGGTCGTTCCTTTTTTTACCGGTAAGATGTAGCTATTTCTATTGCGAACGTCGGTAATCCAAAATTCGTCCCTGAACATAAACGGATTTCTGGGGGTGGAGGGTATCTCGACGTATGGGAGAGACTCTTTTTCGGGAATTTTACCTTCTATGTAGTCGATTATCTCGCCGTCGTTAGCCGCAAGCATCGCTATACCTTTGGCGATAGATAGCGCCCTAACTCCGCCTAGTCCGACGACGACGTTTGAATGAGACGTTCGGGCTCTTTTCGCCCCGTCGTCCACTACGTCGCTTGCGGCGTTTAACACTATATCGTCGAATATTATAGGATCGCATCCTTTTTTTATAAGGATATCTTTTATTCTTTTGATAGAACCGGATTCGTACAAGACCCCTTCCGTTACCAGCAATACCCTCGGGGTTGAGTTAGAGTCCACCAATTCGGCGACTACGTTTCCCAGTCTGTTGATAACGTCTATGCCGAATTTTAAATTTGTAGGAATGCAAAAGTCAAAAACGTTCACTGTATCTCTCCTTAATCATATTAAATAAAAAACGGAGCATTTTGTCAATACTCCGTTTGAATTTAATATAAAAATAAATTAACCGAATAATTATATTTTGAAAACATCCATTATCTTATCAGCTACTCCGCTAATAATAGTATCGTTAATGTAATTAGGATTTTTCATTCTCTCTTTTAATTCGGCTATTTTATCAAGTCTAACGTCCGGAGCGTTTTTTACTATTTCCATCGCCCTTTTGGTATCGGCTTTGCTTATAGCCTCTTGAGATATATTAACGGAGTCAGAAGTAAAGACTTTCTCGGTCTTTTCCTTTTTGGTAATCTTCTGATATTCATTATAATTGTTAATCGGTCCTATTCCGCCTATGCCCATATAACACCTCGCTTCTAGTATTCAATATTATTATCGGTTTAAAAAATCATAACTTTATTAAGTATAATATTATTTTTAATAATTGGCAATCAATAAAACAAATTCGCCTAAAATTTTTTCTTTAGTTAGAATTTCTAACGTTTCTTTGGGGGCTCCAAAAGTTTTTTTTTCATTTATTTTAGTCAGCTCTTTTATAACGCAGATTTTTTTATTGGGAAATACTTCGCCTACGTCTTCAATAAGTTTCAATATTCTGTAAGGGCTTTCGTATAAAACGATTGTTCCCTCAAAATTCTTGGATTCAGTTAGCTGGTTTTTTCTTTTTCCGGATTTTGGCGAAAGAAAGCCGATAAAAGAGAATTTATCAGTTCTAAATCCGGACGATACCAAAGCGGATAAAAGCGCCGAAGCTCCCGGGATAGGGACAACGTTAATACCGCTTTCTATACATTTTTTGACTAAAAATACTCCAGGATCGGAGATGCAGGGGGTGCCGCCGTCGCTAACGAGAGCGACCGAATTTCCCGAGTTTAATAGCGATATTATCCCGTTGGCGGAGTTCTCTTCATTATAACTATGATACGCGATAACTCTGTTTTTTATTTCGTAATGAGTCAGTAATTTTTTGGAATGTCTCGTATCCTCGCAGGCGATAACGTCGACCCCCTTTAAAACCTCGACGGCTCTGTACGTTATGTCGCCGAGATTTCCGATTGGGGTTGAAACTATATATAAAGTAGATTTCTCGATTTGATTCATAAATTACGCTACCACTTTGTATCGCATACTCCAAGATAAAAAGCGATATGTCTTATCAGAATATGGAGGAAAAAAGTCATAAATATTATAACAAGTCCGTAACCTATCGGAAAATCCCAAACGATCCGTCCGACTAACAATCCGCCGAGAACGCAATCGATTTGATCCCATGGAATAAAACTGTTTCCCGGCGGGATTTTTAATCTTCTTTTTACTAAGGATTTAACGGCGTCGCCTAGAATAACCCCTAAGCCCATTAGAAATCCAATCCAAAAGAAATTAACCTTATCAAAATCAATTAATGAGAATTTAAAACTTGTATACCGGTCAACAAGATATTGCGCGGTCATAAGTATAACAGAAAGCGTAATGCCCGAAAGAAGTCCTCTAAATGTTTTATGGTCGCCTAACAACCTTTCTCCCTTTACGGATATATTAAAATCAAGCGGATATACAAGAAAAGGGATCTTTTTTGTCAGAATTGGAGCAATATTAGCCGCAATCGCCGGAATCGTAGTATAAACTACTTTAAGAACGAATATCAGAAATATATTTATTTTATCAATATCAAGCATATTTAACCGCGCAACCTCTCTAATAACAGAGACATTATTATACTCTGAATAATCAACGTCTCGTTTGCGTCCGTTACCTCTCCGATTTTTTCTAAAACAAATTTTCCTTCAAAGACGGCGGGGCGTTTTCTCAATCTGAATACGGGTTTACCGCCTTCCTCTATTATATACGAAGGGTTTACTAACATAGATAAAAATGGGATTCCGCTAAGAAACGAGTCCAATACCTTCAACCAAGGATTCTCCTCTTTTATAGCTCCGATTTGTTCGCCGGCGGAGTTAAATATTTGATAGTCGGCTTTCCATATAGATTTCATCCCCTGTCTTTTTAGAGACCCGACGGCGTCGCCCTGAGGTAACGTAATATTGTATTGCGCTGAGAAATCGATGATTTTATTAGCGTTAATGTT
>JAGOCL010000427.1 GCA_017998755.1 Spirochaetota bacterium
ATTATTATAGGAGATGGTATGCTATTATCGAAATATTTTTTTAAGACAATAAAAGAGATCCCGAACGACGCCGAGCTAAAAAGCCACAAGTTGTTGATAAGGGGCGGTTATATCAAACAGGTTAGCGCCGGTATTTTTTCTTATATGCCGCTTGCGGTCAGAGTTCTTCGTAAAATTGAGAATATTATCAGAGAGGAGATGAACGCTGTGGACGGCTTTGAAGTAAATATGCCCGTAGCTCTTCCGGCTACTCTTTGGAGCGAAACCGGCCGATATGAAGCCGTCGGCGAAGAACTACTTAAATTTGAAGATAGAACGGGAAGAAAGATGTTATTGGCGATGACTCACGAGGAAGCCGTTACGGATATGGCTCGTTATGTCGTCAACTCGTATAAACAACTCCCTTTTATGCTTTATCAGATTCAGACAAAATTCAGAGACGAACCGAGGGTCAGGGGCGGTCTTATCAGAGTGCGCGAATTTGTGATGAAGGACGCATACTCATTCCATACAAACGAGGAGTCTCTAAACGGATATTACGACAGAGTTCATAAAGCGTATGAAAAAATATTTAAGCGATGCGGACTACCGGTCGTAAGCGTCGCGTCCGACGTCGGAATGATGGGGGGGAGCGGCGCTCATGAGTTTATGGCGGTAGCCGAAAGCGGCGAGGATACGCTTATACTTTGCTCAAAATGCGGTTACAAAGCGAATAAAGAAGTCGCGAAGGCGAAAAGGGATTATTTAAAGGAAGAAGCGCAAAATCCCGAAATGGTTGCGACTCCCAATAAAGCTACCATTGAAGAAGTGTCAAGTTTTCTGAATATAGCGCCGAGCCAAACTTTGAAAGCGGTAGTTTATAGCGTCGATAACAAGATAGTTCTTTGCGCTATCAGGGGAGATCTCGAGATTAATGAAACAAAACTCAAAAATTATCTAAAAGTAAAAAATCTGGCCTTTGCTTCCGACGAGGAGCTTGAGAAAAATGGGATAGTCAAAGGTTTTGCAACGCCGGTAGGTTTATCGGGGGTAAGAATTATCGTCGACGAGTCTGTCGCTAATTCTTCCAACCTCGTTGCGGGGAGTAATAAGAGAGATTATCATACAAGAAATATTAATTTCGGCAAAGATTTTACTTCCAAAGAGGTAGTAGATATATCTTCGGTTAAAGACGGAGAAAAATGCCCGGCGTGCGGCGAGCCGCTTTCGGTTGCGAGAGGAATCGAGGTCGGGAATATTTTCAAACTGGGAACGAAATACTCAAAAGCGATGAAAGCCAAGTATTTGGACGAACAGGGAAAAGATAACGATATAATCATGGGGTGTTACGGAATCGGCGTCGGACGTTTAATGGCGAGCGTCGTCGAGGTAACCGCTCATGAGAAACAAATTATTTGGCCGGTATCTATCGCTCCTTTCTCCGTCGAGTTGGTAGGCATATATAAAGATACCGACGCGGATATTATGAAGTTGTGTTCGGATTTGTATAAAGAACTCTCAGGTAAAGGAATCGAGGTTTTATACGACGATAGGATAGCGTCCGCCGGCATAAAGTTGAACGACGCCGATTTGATAGGGGCGCCAATAAGAATAAATATCGGTTCGAGATCGTTGGCTAACGGCGGCGCCGAGATTTCTATAAACGGAGGAGAACCGACAATTGTCGCGCTAAATAAAATCGCCGACGTCGTATCGTATAATCTTAAACTTTAAAGAGACGCTAAATATAAAAAAAAGCGGCGATAGTTCTTATTGAACAATTAGCCGCTTTTTTACGCTATTAAGATATATTTAAAAACTGAATGCAAACTTTCCCGGGAAAAGGTGGTTTAATAAGAAAGCGACGTATAGCCCCATGATAATGAGGGCTTCCGCTCTGTTAAACTTCATACCCGAAGTAATAAATATTTGTATTACGACCCCGGCAAGGATTAGAAACGGCAGATCGAAGTTTAATATGCTGATATCCGATAAATTCAACGGCATTATGATGCAACAAATACCCAGAACTACCAACGCCGTAAAAATATTTGACGAATATATCTCGCCTATTGATATCTCCGCTTTCTTCTTGAAAGTTGCGCTAACCGCTATCGCCATTTCGGGTAGAGAAGTTCCGAATGCAAAGAAAATTGCGCCGAGAGCAAGATCGGGTACTCCCATGATTTTGCCCAGCGCCTGACCGTTATTAAGGGCAAGATCGGCGCCGAATATTATTCCAAAAATAGCTACAACTTCCATCAGGAAATTCAACCATATTCTTTTTTTTGTTTTTGTAGTTCCGTCTTCTTCCGGCGCTTCGCTTTTTTCTGTCGCCGCTTGTCTGATAACGGTAACTATATAGGGTATATACATGACTACTAGTATTATTCCGTCGATTCTGCTAAGATGTTTATCCATAGCGAGTATGAGGATAGCGACCGACGAAAGTATCATCCAACTACTTTCTCTATCTTTTATTTCTCTTTTAATGCTCATAGGGGTAATAAGAGCGCATAGCGCCGATACGAACGTAAGCGTTACAAAATTTGACCCGACGACGTTTCCGATAGATATATCCGAGTTGCCTTTAAACGCGGCAAATGCCGATATTGACAATTCCGGTAAAGAGGATAATACGCTGACCCCAAGTATTGTTATAACCAATTCTTTAACTCTAAAATGATTTGCAATCGGCGTTATATTTCGAATAACTATTTCCGAGGATATCCACAATAAACCGATACCCGTAATAAAAAGAAGTACGTTTAGAAAAACCATATAAAACCTCCGGAATATTATTATATTTTTTTTACTATAAAAAATCAACAACAATAGATTAAAAAAAACGACGTAAATTTAGAAACTATTTTATTGTTATATTTGATGAAAAATGATATTTTTAACGTAATATTTTATGTTCAGGAGACTGTTATGAAAAGATTAATTAAGATTTTAGCGATTGTATATGCGGTATTAATGTTAGC
>JAGOCL010000428.1 GCA_017998755.1 Spirochaetota bacterium
AACCGCTATCGACCGACGAGGATACGTTGGTTACAGACGGAATGATTGAATCGGCGTAAATATACAAACGAGTTATCCCTTTGTTTCCGAATTTATCAAAAGCGGTTATTTCAAAATTTTGCAATCCGTCGGTTAATCCAAAAAGCGATGAATTTACGTTCCAGCCCGTACTGTCAAACGAAGCGTCTTGAGCAACATTTCCCTCGATCCATTTTACGGATATAGCCTTCATTTCGCCAATATTATTTGACCATAACCCTGTTATAACAAAATTCTCCTGAGTCCTTTTATAATCTCCGTTATTTGGAGACGTTACCGAAACAAAAACTTGCGGCACGATAAAAGATTTTACCGTAAAAGAACCGGATATTTTTCCGTTAACGTCTTCGGTTAAAACGTAAATTTTATAATTCCCAACAGCTTTCGGAGCGTTAGCGCTCCATGTAAACATCCGAGGTTTCGGCGTTTCAGCGCTTTTATCTATAATAATGGTTTTGGAGTCGTCCGTTGATTCATTAATCCAAGTAAGATAGTCTTCAATATCGACAGAGATGTTTTCTTCAATGATTTTTATGTATATTTTTTTAATACCGTCGTCGTCGTAGGCGTTTCCCGATATTATCGCTTCGGGAGTAACCGAATCGTTATCTATAATCGAGGTTATTGTTTGCCAAGGGGTATCGCTTTCGTTAAAAACGCAAACGGCTTTTTTCTTTTCGACTTTCTCGACGTCGGACATACTTTTAGACTTGACTCTCGCGTTAAAATAGTACGCCTTATTTTTTTCTAAAGGATTACCCGCGACTAGAATATCCGAACTGCAATCAATGTTGAAAGCCCAGTTCCATACCGATCCCTGTTTTGCAGATGCGGGCTCCCCAAAATTAATGTTAACGATTTGATCAAGCGTTTCGTCGTAAGAAATCGTATTTGTATAAACTACCGAATCGTCTGAAGGATCGAGAAGTTCAAGAGTTACCGACTTAACTTTATACTCCGAATCGGTTTTACCTTTTATCTGAAAAGTCTGATTTTTAAAGTAATCGATATAATCGAAGTTTCTAAAATCATAGCTTTTTAAGACGTTAACGTCTAATAACGGAGGATATATTACTTCGGCAACCGGAGGAGTAGTATCAATAGTTAGCGTTATTCTCTTGTAAGAATTCTCGCTGGAATTACCCGTCGCGTCGTAGGCGTAAACGTCGAAAACATACTCTCCGTCGGTATCCATGGTTATAATTTTAGACCAATTATTTCCATTGATATCTGCCAACCATTCCGAACCCGTCCTAGTCTCTTTTATTACTATTCTTGCAATCTCTTTGTTATCCGTACAGGTTCCTCTTATAGTAAAACCGTTAGCAACAAAGTCAAAAGCGCTCGGGTAGTCTACCGTTAAAAGAGGCGCTTCTATATCGACTTCTATGCCGCCTCCCCAAAAAGGGTTAACGTTGCAAGATCCGAGAATCGATATAATTACGATAATTAACATGCTTGATAAAATTAGTTTTCTCATAAATTTCTCCATATATAAATATAAAATGCTTTTGTTGTTTTAAAGCAATTATAATACCATTATATAAAAACTTATGCCAACAAGTTTTATATAAATAATTACGCATTATTATATGAATAAAAAATATAAAGAGCGCTTCTATTTTTCAGAAATTCTACGGAGTTTATTTTATTGATTTATTTCATGAGAGGGATATTTTTTTACTACATCGATCGCTTCTTTGATAGCTTTTTCGACCTCGGACTTGTACTCTCCGTCGTAAAGACTTTGAGCGTATATAACCCCTTTGAAGGAGGATCTGTAAACGGGTCTTAGTTTGTTTAACGCAAAAGCTATCATATCCAATATGCATTCTTGGCATTTGCAAATAGCGTTTTCCGTATCTAAAGATAATTGTCGCTCAAGTTCGTCGATCGCCACGTTTTCCGCTTCGTTTATAAGCAAATCAAAGTCGTAATTATCTTTAAATTTCATAAAATAACCCCCATTTTTTTAAAACTATAAAAACAATATAACAAATTTATTTATAAATTCAAATTATTTTTTTTAACCGCGCGTCTTTTATATAATAAAAGATAAACCGGCTTAATAAATTCTATTCGCTTAAATATACTTCGCATTCGTAAGGCAGTAAAGCGGCCTGAATTTCAAAATTGGTGCCTTTAACTTCCAGTTTATTAAAATATCCCTTGAGACGAGGATTTTCTATCCCCAATCTATAAGTTGGAATCGATACTTTTTCTATATTTTCGGATCCGGAGCACACGACGATCATATATTTTTTTTCTAAGAATCTAGCAAAAGCAAAAACGTTGTTTTTACAATAAAGCTGCATATAGGAACCGTATATTAAAACGTCGTTTTCTTTTCTAAGTTTTATTAATGATCTGAAAAGCGCGTTGATTTCTTTGTTTTGTCTGTTTTCATCCCATATCATAGGGCGTCTGCAATCGGGGTCGTTTTCCCCTTCCATTCCTATCTCGTCTCCATAGTAAATAGAAGGAATACCGACGTAAGTAAAAAGCATTGTTACGGCGATTTTAAGTTTTCTAATATCGGCTCCCGTTTCCGTTAGAAACCTTGGCGTATCGTGAGAATTCAGAAGATTAAACATTCTTATTTGGTTTTGAAAAGGTATGCTATTGCGGACCATATCCATCTGCCTGGACATTTTTTTTGCGTCAAAATTTATTTTATGCGACTCCTTCCCTTTAGGGACGCTCATAAAATGAACTTTTCCTGTCAGCCACTTTTTTACCGGAGATGCGAATCCTCGATAATTCATAGCCGCCTCGTATTTATCGCGATCTATAATCTGTTTGGGGTCGTAAAAAGTCTCGCCCATAATATACGCGTCGGGGTTAGTCTCTTTTATCGCGGTATGAAGCTCTTTTGAAAATTCGTCGTCTGCCTGATTAACGGGGAATTTTCCCAGAATTGACGCT
>JAGOCL010000429.1 GCA_017998755.1 Spirochaetota bacterium
AAATAGAACCGATCTGATTGCCGGTTATAATGATATATCCCCCGGTTTTATCTCTTACTACTACGCCCATCCTATCTGCGTCCGGATCTGTCGCTATTAATATATCGGCGTTGTTTTTCAAAAGAATATCAATGCCCATCTCCAAAGCGACTTTATCCTCAGGATTTGGCGATTTAACCGTAGAAAAATTGGAATCCGGTATCATCTGTTTATCGACTAGATAAACGTTTTTGTAACCGAGTTCATTTAAAGCTTTAGGTATAAGAGTGCCGCCGGTTCCGTGTAATGGAGTATAAACGATTTTCAAATCGCTAAATTTAGCCGTATTTTTATACAATAATAAATTGTAAGCTGAATTGAGGAATTTATCGTCGAAAGAATCGTCGATATACTCGATCATCCCTTTTTTTAGTAATTCATTAAAATCCTCTTTTTTTACGTCTGTTAACGTAATAACTTTTTTTACTTCCGCTATAATAGCTTTATCGTCGGGATTTATAACTTGACCGCCGTCTTTCCAATAAACCTTGTAACCGTTATATTCTTTTGGATTATGACTGGCCGTTACGACTATCCCTGTAACGCACCCCAGTTCTCTTACTGCAAAACTTAGTTCCGGCGTCGGTCTAATGTCTTTAAAAATATAAGTTTTAATTCCGTTTGAAGCCAAAACAGCCGCGGCTTCTTCTGCAAATTCTTTTGAATATTTTCTAGAATCGTACGCTATAACCGCTTTTGGCGAATCAAACTTCTTACTATTTACATAATTTGCCAGTCCCTGAGTCGCTTTAGATACGACGTAAATGTTCATACCGTTTGTGCCGTTTCTTATGATACCTCTCATTCCGCCCGTGCCAAAGTCGAGATCTACGGCAAATCTTTCCGTTAGCTCTTTTTCGTTATTATCTTCTATTAGTTTTTTTATCTCATTTTTACATTCTTCTCCGAAAGGACTTCGAGTCCATTCGAGCGCTTTTTTTAAAATTTCTTCTTTAGTTAAAGGCATATTGGTCTCCATATTAAAGATTGGTATAAAAAATCTAAATTATTTTAAACTTATTGTCAAGAATTATATAATAGGATTTAAACTTAATATTGAAGAAGTTTGAAGTATAAAAAAAACGATACCGGAGTTTGATACTCGCGATATCGTTTAAACTTTTATTAACTAATATTAGTAATTAACGCTCGGAAAATCAAGTAGCCAAGGTTCAAATTGGCTTGAATCGTTATTCCAGTAAAACGCGCTGGCGTCTCCGGTTACAGAATCTATCCAAAAAATGTTTATGATATAACCTGATTCAGGGTTAAAATCGATCTGAAGTTCGTATCTTTTTGAATTTGATCTTGTGGGATTGGGGAAATTCGGAAAATAAGTCGACTAAAGCTCAAATCTTTTATTCTTACTGCTCCAGTAATAAACTTGAGCGACGCCGGCGTAAGTATCAAACCATATAACGTTGGTTATATAGATATAATCGCCATCCTTTTTTTGCGTCGTCAACATTCGATATCTCTCGGCGCCCGGTTTTGCTCCGGCAAAATTTGGAAAAGACGTGCCCCAAAGCTGGTATTCGCTATCGTTGTAATTCCAGAAAAAAGGGGTAACTTTCCCGTTATAAGTGTCTACCCATATAATGTTTTCATTATAATCGTTAGACGGATTTATTGAGGTTACTAACTCGTAAGTCTGAGAATTTATAGCGAAAGCTACAAATAACATAACCGCAAATATTAAACATTTCTTCATAAAATCCTCCTAGTAAGTATATTTACTATATTATATTTCATATTTAAAAAATATCAATGAAATTTTAATAAATTCTACAATTTTAATTATTAAAAAAAATATTTTGTTTATTTAAAAACTATGTTATAATCCATTTCGTAAATATTAGTAAAAAGGGATTTTATGTATATAGACGATAATAAATTTAACGAAAAAACTATAGTTAAGTTAGAAAATATAAAAAAAAGATATAAAGAACTTATAGATAAATTATCCGATATCGAAGTTATTAACGACCAAAATTTATATAAAGAGTTATCTAAAGAGATGTCTAATATTGAAGACATTTCAAAAAAATACGACGAATACGATTCATTATTAAAACATTATCAAGAAGCGACAGAATTAGTAAAATCTGAAACCGATCGGGATATGATCGATATGGCAAAAGAAGAAGTTGCCGATATTGAAAATAAATTTGAAAAAGTTAAAGACGAATTGAAATTTCTTTTAGTCCCTCCCGACCCTCTTGCAGATAAAAATATAATCGTTGAGATCAGAGCGGGAACTGGCGGAGACGAAGCGGCGATATTTTGCGGGGATTTATTTAGAATGTATAGCAGGTACGCTGAAAAAAAGAATTGGAAAATAGAAATCATAGATTATAACGATTCAGGGATCGGAGGTTATAAGGAAATTATATTCTCGATAACCGGTAAAAGAGTTTATGAAAATCTTAAGTTTGAATACGGCGGACATCGCGTGCAAAGAATTCCCGTAACGGAAGCAAACGGTAGAGTTCATACTTCCGCCGTAACCGTCGCTATCATGCCGGAAGCGGAAGAGGCGGACGTTGAGATAAAACAGGACGATTTACGTATCGACGTACTAAGATCGGGCGGGGCCGGAGGACAACACGTTAATAAAACAGAGTCCGCCGTAAGAATAACTCATATTCCTAGCGGTATTGTAGTAAAATGTCAAGACGATAGAAGTCAACACAAGAACAAAGCGTCCGCAATGAAAGTACTAAGATCTCGGTTGTTTGAAAGAGAGATAGAGAAACTTCAGAATGAAAGATCTTCTATGAGAAAGGAACAAGTCGGTTCCGGAGACAGATCGCAAAAAATCCGCACCTATAACTTTCCTCAAAACAGAGTTACCGATCATAGAATTAATCTTACTTTATACAAGCTGGATTTTTTTATGCTGGGGGATCTTGACGAAATGATCGA
>JAGOCL010000430.1 GCA_017998755.1 Spirochaetota bacterium
TCTTCTTCTTCGACTTGTTCTTTGACGTAATATGCGAGGAAGTTTTCGGTCGCGTAATCTTTCTCCGCTTTCGCAGAGTCTAATATCTTATAAATTGAGTCGGTTATATATTTCTCATGCTCGTATGCTTCCAAAAAAGCGTCTAACGGGGATTTCCATTCGGTTTTTGGCTCTTTAATTGCTTTTAATGCAACTTTTCCCCCTCTTGCAAAAATATAATTGAAAAACTTCATAGCATGACTGTATTCTTCATTTGATTGCTTTTTCATCCAACCGGCGAATCCTTCAAAATTTATAGATTCAAAATATGCCGCCATTGAAAGATAAAGATATGAAGAAAAAAGTTCTTTATTGATCTGTTCGTTAATTATGTCGTTAATTTTACTTGATATTACCATAGTTCTACTCCTTTATATTTAATTATTTTGCTACCCATAGAGAATGTAAGTTACAATAAGCTTTAGCCGTAACTGAATTGGCCTTTATGCAGAAATTCGCTTCCGGAGCGTCTCCGGGATTTAAGAATTTTACGTACGATATGCCGTCCGCTACCAGTTCTATCCATTCGATATAATGCTTTTCCTCCATAGGGTGAGCGACGCTACCAACCTTAACTTTGAAGCCTTCCCCTGTTTTTTCTATTACGGGAACGTGCTTCTCTTTTGATGCGTCCACGCTGTTTTCATTAATCAGCGTCATGTTTTGCCCGCAACATACGAGTTTTCCTCCCGCTCCATGCATTACTTCGACTATGTTGCCGCATAATTCGCATTTGTATAGTTCGTACCTTTTTGCCATAATTTTTAGCTCCTTATTATGTTTAATGTTCAAAATCCGATAACATCGGAAATTTATTTTACCCCGCGTTCTATAAAAAATGCGGAATACTGTTTGTCCTCTCCGTTTATATGGTTAATCAACCAGTCTTTCAAGAAAAATAATAATTCTACAGTTAATAATTTTTTTCCGTTTTTAAAATCTTCTAAATATGAATGGACTTTATCTGTAAAGTTTTTGTGATTCTTTTTGTGTTCTTCGTATTTGCTATATTTATGATCTATCATAAGATTTTCTTCATTTTTAAAATGATATACTGTGTATTCGGATAGCTCCGTTAACAATTTCTCAAGTATAGAGTTTGCTCTAGCGCTTAACATCGAGCTGTGAAGTTCGTTTAAAAGCGATACCAGTTTTTTGTGCTGTTCGTCAATACTTGAAATTCCAACGCTGTACTCTTCTTTCCAGATAAATAAAGCCATATTAAGCCCCCTAAAGATTTTTGTTTTTTTCTACGATAGTTTCGATCAAACCGTCGAGTTTCTTGAAATCCTCATTCTTTGCGACGCCTTTTACCAAAACCGGTTCGATAACTTCCGCTTTTACATTTGAAATCAATGAAGTTAATACTTCTACCAGTTTTCCTCCCCATCCAAAAGAACCTACCACGCTGATAAATCTTGTTTTCGGTCTAAGCGCGTTAACTAAAACCGCCGCGCTTGCAATAGAAGGGTGAGGTCCGGCCAATACCATCGGGCTTCCTATGATAATAGTCGAGGCGTCTACAAGAGCCATCGCTAATTCGCCGATATCGGTTTTGTTGAGGTTAAAAGGTTTTACAAAAAGACCTTTTTCGGCGAATTTATCCGTAAGGTATTGAACAATTTTTTCTACGCTACCGTGCATAGAAGTATAGGGAATCAAAACTTCCGGTTTCACTTTATCGGATATCCAGTCTTTGTATGCGTCGATAATCATTTTAGGATTTTTATATATAGGCCCGTGACTCGGAGCTATCATTTCAATTTTAAGCGCTTCGACAACTTCGACATTTTTTCTAATCTGAATCCTGAAAGGTAACATTATTTCGGCAAAATATCTTTTTGCGTTATGATAAACAACGTTTTCGTCTGTTACGAATAGGTCGCTGGTCGCAAAGTGCGAACCAAAAAAATCGCAACTGAATAGAATTTTATCCTCGACAAGATAAGTTATCATCGTTTCAGGCCAATGAACCCAAGGCGTCATAAAGAATTGTAAAGTTTTACCGCCAAGGGGTAGCGTTTCTTTATCTGCGATTACCAAAAACTTATCGTCGTCGATAACTAAAAGTTCTTTTAGAAAGTCTTTGCATTTCTGATTAGTTACTACTTTTGCGCCGGGGTACGTTTCCAGAACATACGGTAAACAACCGGAATGATCTTGTTCAGCATGGTTGGCAATTATATAATCAATTTTTTTAACGCCTGAGTTTTTCAGGTAATCCATATAAATATCTTTTTTATCGGGATCTGCCGTATCGATAAGGGCGGTTTTTTCTTTACCTAGTATAAGGTAAGAATTGTAAGTCGTACCCTCCGGAAGCGGTATCAGTTCGTCGAATAATCTTCTGTCCCAATCTCTAACGCCGACGTAATATACGTCATTATTAATTTTTATACCGGACATTTATCTCTCCTTAATGAATTTATCTCTTGTAGCGCCGCATATCGGACACGTCCACGATTCGGGTAGATCGTCAAAAGCGCAAATCGGAGCGACGCCCGAATCGGGATCCCCAACTTCGGGGTCGTAAACGTATCCGCATATCTTACACTTAGCTTTCTTCATAGTTATTATTCGGCTTCAAAAGAATCTTTACCGACTCCGCAAACGGGACATACCCAATCGTCCGGAATATCTTCAAAAGCTGTTCCGGCTTTAATACCTGAATCTGGATCGCCGACTGCGGGATCGTAAACATATCCGCAAACCGTACATACGTATTTTTTCATAATCTTCTCCTCCTTAGGTTTTTCGTTTGATAATTTTGTTTTATC
This sequence comes from Spirochaetota bacterium, assembly GCA_017998755.1. Lineage (GTDB taxonomy): Bacteria > Spirochaetota > GWE2-31-10 > GWE2-31-10 > MWDO01 > MWDO01. The sequence goes on from JAGOCL010000430.1 coordinate 2,817, forward strand.
TATATAAGTAGGAGCCGTCTTTGGAGAAAGCCCCTTCTTTATTTGACGGTAATTTGCATAGGTTAGCGGAGCGCCTTCTTTTATCATATCAGTATCGATAATTTCCGCAATAAACATCATATGCGTTCCTACGTCTACGCTAT
>JAGOCL010000431.1 GCA_017998755.1 Spirochaetota bacterium
TTTAAATAAAAACATGTCATTGTATTAAAAAAAAGAGAAATAATATTGATAATTTAGGAAAAAATATGATAAAATAATTTATTGCATAAATATTAGCTTACAAAGAAATTATTTTTGCAAGAGGCTCTATTATTTATATAATAGAGAGGTATATATGAAACATTTAATAATTTTAAGCATTTTTATTTTTTTTATTATTACATTATCTTGTCAGAATATAAGTTATCCGGAAGAAAATCATGGAGAGATTAAAATTTTAACATTAAATCTACATACATATCAAGAAACAAATCAGGATGCTAAATTTAATATTATCGTCGACGCGATTTTTGATCTCTCTATAGATTTGATAGCTTTTGTTGAATGCGGACAAAACAAAAATCAACTGTATTTATCCGGATCAACCGCAATAAGAATTGATAATATGGCTTTAATAATTACTCAAAGATTAAAATCTAAATACGGCGTCGATTATTATTACGCTTGGGATTGGGCGCATTACGGATTTACTAATTTTGAAGAAGGAATGGCCGTCGTATCCAGATATCCTATTACAGAATCCGATTCTACATGGATATCAACTTCTAAATCGAATACTGATATTACTTCTAGAAAAGCCGTATTTGGAAAAACGGGAATTCCCGGAATAGGCGCCATTCATCTATTCTCAGTTCACACTCACTGGATGCCTACTTCTACCGATACCGAACACGAGCTTCAGGTTAGCAGAATAAAAGATTTTGTCTATTCAAAGGAAGTAAGCGGAGACGTTTCGCCTGATTTATCTTTAGTATGCGGCGATTTCAATTGTAATGCGGCGAATATAGAGCCATGGATAAAACCCTACAATAAAATGGTTGAAAACGGAGATTTTATTGATACTTTTTTAGTTGCAAATCCAACGGCTAACAACAGACCGCAGGACTCAAAATTTAATACCGTTGGCGGAACAACACCAGGCAGAATAGATTACATATTTATGAAAAATAATGCAAAATTTGAAGTAGTATCGTCGGTTATTACTTTTTCAGCATACTCTCTTGGAACAGTATCCGATCATTATGGCGTTATCACAAAATTAAGATTGAAATAAGTCTTATTATATTTCTTTTTTATTATTATATTCAAAACGGGAATTCCCGTTTTGAATATAATAATAAAAAAAAGCGGTCCTTTCAAAAACCGCTTTGAGGAAATATATTTAATAAATTAAAATCTTCTTTTATTATTAAATTTACCTTTGAAATTTCTTCGTTCCCCGTCTTTGAAATTATCTTCTTTCGGCTTTGCAATATTTACTCTAATGTTTCTTCCGTCAATTTCGCCGTTATCAAGCGCTTTGATCGCCGCATCGGCTTCTTCCTGAGTAGACATTTCAACAAAAGCAAAACCTTTTGACTTTCCGGACAACTTATCGGTAATAACTCTCAAAGATACTACGTTACCAAATTCCGAAAAGATTTCTTTTAGAGAATCTTCATTCACCGAATAGGGCAGATTCCCTACATAGAGACTAATAGGCATATAAAACTCCTGAAAAATATTAAAAGTCCGACCATATAAATATCAGACTATGTAACATATATAACAATATTCTTAAAAATGCAACAAATTTCGTAAAAATTTATCGATTAATTAAGTTTCTTAAGATTTTTTTTCGCCTCTTCTATCTTTTCTTTTTCATTAATATTTAAAAAATCCTTATTTTTTGCTACTTCAAGAGCTTTTTGTAAAAGTTCTTTAGCGAATTCCTTATCGCTTAAATTTTCCGGAGATCCGTCGGTTCTTCCAGATTTGATCGCCATAGCTCCCTTTTTTTTAACGTCCCAATTTCTTCCTAAAAATCCTGTAGCCGCGTCGACTAAAAATATAATATTCTCTTCGTAACCAATAGCTTTTGTGAAGTTTTCAGACATTCTAAATTTATCCCCGCCTAAAAAACCCGGTACCGCGTCGTCGATAACCGCTTTTAAATAATAAGGTTCGCCAAATTCCGGATAAATAGCTATCGCTTTATCCGCTAAACGAAATAATTCCGGTATAATGTTTAGAGACTCTTTTATTCCAATGGCCTTCCCTCTTCTAGAATACAAAACGTCGTACCAATAGACAATTTTTGCCCTATCAATAGCTTCGCCTTCCTTAACGTCAACATAATCCTTAAGAAGCTCCATTCCCTGTTCGCATAACGATATAGTATCTTTTTTATTTGAAGATCTGTCGCCCAATTCGTAGTAACACCTAGCGATCCTCCATAGTATTTTAAGATCCGGATTCAACTTGTCAAAGGAATTTTCAAGCTCTTTTTTTGAATCCAAAAAATCGCCGCTATCCAGCTTCTTATCTATTTCAGATAAATCTAAAGAATAAATAGAAGACGCTAACAACGATACCAGCAAAAAAACGGTAACTTTTCTTAACATAAAAACCTCCTAAAAAATCAACCTAATTTAAAAATCTTATAAATAACCAATAAAATAAAATACAAAATATAATAAAATATTCTAAAAGGATTTTTTATTATAATCGATCTTCTTCTCGAACTTGAGCCGGTCTTTTTCCCGGAAGGATCGATATCGCCGATAATATCTACAAAATTTTCTATACCGATAAAGACTCCTTCTTTAAACTCTTTACGTACTCGATAAATCCATTTTTCCTGTTTTGGCCTTGGCATACTAACTATCGTCATAGCCGGCGAAGTCTTTTGTATAGCCGTAATAAGATTAGATTCAAACTCTTTTCGGTATTTCACATGAAATCTTCCCATCAACCTGATTCCTGGAAACGACCCTCTGATATTTTTCTCCGCTCTGACTATCGAACGCTCCGTACCGCCTAATAGATAAATATTTTTGTTATATTCCGTAAGATACGTTACCAATCTGATAATAAAACTAAAAAAGTTGTAAACAGTATCCAATTTAACTTTAAAGAACTTCAATCCAAACTTTATAC
>JAGOCL010000432.1 GCA_017998755.1 Spirochaetota bacterium
AATTATCAAGAGACTATTCTAACGTATTTGTTTTAAATATTAAAGACAACGGTCCGGGAATATCGGCTAAAATAAACGTATTAAATACCAATTCTATGGGGTTAAATATTATAAATACGCTTGTTAACCAAATATCCGGAAAACTCGTCTATAAATATAATAATGGCGCCGATTTTAATATCATTTTTAGTTATAATGAAGAAAAATCGGCAATTTCAGATCAATCAATATGACTAATTAATATATCCGTAATATAGTTAATATACCCTTTTTTTACAACCATCTCTCTTCCAGAATATTTCCAAGAGAACCCGCTTTTATCAATTTGATTGGTACTTTTCTCGTAGACATAGACAGAGCTTTTTGAGCTATGCCTATCAGCCCCCCGCAACACGGAACTTCCATAATGACTACGGTAAGAGTGTTAATCTTCGCTTCGTCTATCATTTTAGCTATTTTATCGACGTAGATATCCAAACCGCTATCGAGTTTGGGACACGCTATCGCTATCGCCTTATCTTTCATATAGTCTTTATGAAAATCTCCTATCGCATATCCTGCGCAATCCGCTATAAGAACTACGTCGTTATTTCTGTAATAGGGAGCGTTAGGCGATATAAGATGAAGTTGTATAGGCCACTGTTTTAGTTCGGACGGTCTTTTCTTGTCGTCGGAATAATTTGTAACCGAGCTTTTGTTGGTAAAATCTTTTATTTCCGAGCCGGGACATCCGCAAGCCGATTTTGAGTTATATTTGGTTTTATCTTCGATATCGGGAATATCTATATTATTTTCTTTCAAAAACTCTATAGCTTGATTATAATACTCTTTTTCGCCGTGATCGAGTAAATGTAGAAGATGAGCTTTTATCGTATTAGCGCCCTGTTTAACGACATTTTTCATTACGGCTTTTTCATTATAGACTTCCGCTTCTCTCTCCTCTATGGTAATAGCTCCCAGAGGGCATTCGCCAAGACACGCGCCAAGCCCGTCGCAAAACATATCGCTTATTAATCTGGCTTTACCGTCTATTAATTGAATAGCTCCTTCGGGACAATTTGGGATACAGTTTCCGCATCCGTTGCATAACTCTTGATTGATATTTATTATTTTTCTTTTAGACATAATTATTCCTTTTCTAAACATACGTTAACCGACGATTTGAAAAAAAACGACTTTTCAAAAACAACCGACGATTTAAATCGTCGGTTGTTTTTAATTATTATTCTATTAGACTTTAGCCCAATATTTGTTTTAAATCTTGTTGAGCCGTAGTTATCGGACCAAGATTAAAATTCTTAACTAAAAAATCTAACACATTTTTTGAAACAAACGCAGGTAAAGAAGGGCCTATTTTTATATTTTTAATTCCCAAACTTAATAATGTTAAGAGCACGCATACAGCTTTTTGTTCGTACCAACTGAGAATTATCGATAACGGAAGTTCGTTTACTCCTACCCCGAAAGCGTTCGAGAGAGCCAGAGCTATCTGTACCGCTGAATATGAGTCGTTACATTGTCCTATATCTAATAATCTAGGAATTCCGCCTATATCGCCAAAATCAAGTTTGTTAAACCTATATTTTCCGCAAGCAAGAGTTAAGATAACGCAATCCTTTGGTAAGCTTTCGGCAAGTTCGGTATAATAATTTCTTCCGGATTTTGCTCCGTCGCAACCGCCGATTAGAAAAAATCTCTTAATGGCTCCGCTTTTTACAGCTTCGATTACTTTATCCGCGACGCCTAGTACCGCGTTATGTCCGAATCCGACAATTATTTCTTTTAATAATTGATCGTTTTTGAAACCGCCTATTTCTTTTGCCTTATTTATCAATAAACTGAAATCTTTTCTGTCGGTTATATGAGTTACTCCCGGGAAAGCGACAAGACCTGTTGTGAAAATTCTACCAATATAACTGCTTTTTGGTTTCTGAATACAGTTTGTCGTCATTAGTATTGCGCCGGGGAATTCGTCAAACTCTTTTTGTTGATCTTGCCACGCTCCGCCGTAATTTCCAACCAGATGACTGAATTTCTTCAACTTTGGATATCCGTGCGCCGGCAACATTTCTCCGTGAGTATAAATATTTATCCCCGTTCCCTCAGTTTGCTTCAACAGTTCGTATAGATCTAAAAGATCGTGTCCGCTAACAAGTATTGCCGGTCCTTTTTTATGTCCTATCTCGACTTTTGTCGGAACAGGATCGCCGTACGCCTTTGTGTTGGCTTTATCAAGAGTTTCCATACAAAGAAGATTGACTTTACCGCATTCCATATTTAACGCGACATAATCTTCGAGTTTTAACGAGTCGTCCGTTAAAGCGGCGAGAGCTTTATGAAAAAAAGCGTTAACGGTCTCGTTATCTTCGCCAAGTATGTGGGCGTGATCGGCGTATGCGGCCATACCTTTCAATCCGTATGTTAAAAGTTCTCTAACGCTTCTAATATCTTCGTCTTTTGCGTTTTGTAATATACCGACTTTTGCGGCTTCTTCCAGAATTCCCTGCATATCTGAAGCCGGTTTCCAATTAACTATAGGATTGAGTTTATCTGAAAAATCTTTTCCATTTTTATTTTTATACGCTTCAAGAAATTTTGATTTTATTTGTTCTTTCATTTTGTAAGTTTTGTTTATAATATCAAAAAGTCTTAACGAATCAAAATCTACGTTTGTAACGGTAGTAAACAGAGATTCGATAATATGAATATCTACTTCCTTATCGACAACTCCCAATTGTCGCGCCGCGCTACCGTATATAGCGATACTCTTCAATCCATGAATAAGTAAATCTTGCAATAACGCTACTTCGGGATCCTTTCCGCAAACTCCGGTTTTAACGCAACCGGTTCCTTTTGCCGTCTGCTCGCATTGATAACAAAACATTTCCATAATAACCTCCTGAGATATATGTTAGTAATCCTAACTAAATTAAGTTTAAACAAAATTTCTATTTAT
>JAGOCL010000026.1 GCA_017998755.1 Spirochaetota bacterium
CTGCTATACTCTTCATGGATAAGTCCTTTTTTTGATTCTGTTTTTATTCGACAAATTAACTTTGTCAAAATTTAAAGGATTTATCCACTAAAATTACTTGAAAAATTTATTTTTGCAAGAGGCTCATATTATAAAATATTTAATTGGAGGCAATATGTCAGATTTTGAGAAAAAAATAGATAACCATTTTGGGAATGTAAACAACAAGCTTTCAGGGGTGTCGGACTCTTTGAAAGGGATGTCTGGCGATATGAAATCAATAAAGAATACTAATAGTATGCTTTTAGATAATTCAATCGCTCAAACTCAACAACTACAACAACTTCAGAATCAGATGGGGCTGGCTAACGATATTCAAAGACAAATGTTCCAAAATCAAATAAATGAAACTCAACAAAAAGAGAGGCAAGCAAGATTAAAAAAGATCCTTTTCGGGATTGGAAAGATAATAAAAAAGGTGGACCAAATTCAAGAGACTGATATGAAGGCGTTTCTTATGGATAGATATAAAATGCAATTAGAAGGTTTCCTTGAACTGGCGGAAGAAGAATTAACGGAAATTAACGACAAAAAAGAAGCGTCTGAACTTCAAGATAAACTTAATACTATGAATAATAGTATTGATAATAATAAATATCTAGAGTCTCCTCTTGGAAAAGAAGTAAAAGTATTAATTGAATATGAAGACGACTATAACAAGTTAAAGTCGCAAATTCCTTATGAACCGAGACTTCCTATAATAGCTAAACCAAAATCTTCTATAGCTCGCAAAATTTTTGGCCTGTTTTTTATAATAATAGGTTCTATGGGAAGTTGCATGGGACTAACATCGCTTTTATATACCCCAAAAAATGCTCCCATCATGATAGTTGGGTCGTTAATCTATTTAATACCGGGAATTCTGTTACTGAAAAGTTATAAAGGCGGTAAATATAAAAAAAATATGGAAGATTACAATAACGCAATGGATCAGTATAAAAAAGATGTGGAATCGTATAATTCAATAAGAAATGAAATGGCTCCACAGATCGAGAATCATCCTTTTGAAAATAAAATGAACGAATTTAACGATAAATATCCTCAAATATTAGCTTTTGATAATGAAGTCGATAAAGTGTTAGGGATAGCATAATACAAGAGGTTATTATGAATCAAACCCAAGAAGATATTATTAATACGGTTAAATTTGCGCGAGACTACCCCCGATTTTTTGTTGTATTCATCGGCTCTGTTATAACTATAGTTTCTTTTTTTGTTTATCCTATAGCGGGTATTATTGTTTTAGTAATTGCGCTATTAATTACTATCAACGTTTTTCGATCTACACCCCCTTACAAAAAATTAAGAGCTCAAGGATTTATTGGTCCTGCAGATCCGCAAGAATTATTAGGTAGATGGCATTTTGTAACCGTTTCAGCCGAGGAATCGTTTACTTTTATTGAAAGCGAGAACAATATTAATCTTATAATCGAAGGAATTTATAACGGAAGTAATGGTATGGTTGATTTTGACGTTAACTCGGACAACATATCCTCCGGTTTTATTCGTTTAGTATGTAAGAGCAGTACAGGTTGCCTTATACGGTATAATCCGGGTTCAATCTGGTATCTAACTTTTATTATTAATAATGGTATTAGCTTTATCGCTCTTCATCAATCGAAATTTACTGAAAATGTAAAACACGGACCTTATATATTAAAACTAGATCATAAAGATAAAAAGGATAATTTAAAAGATTTAAAGAAAACCTCTTTTTTTCGAAGAAGATAATGTTTTTTTACTATCAATTAAATATATGCGTTCTTGGCGAAACGAATAAGATCATATAATTCTATTAAGAATTTGCATTAACTATCAGATTTTCCGCCTTCAATTTTTCATAATAATTCGCAAAAGTCAACGCCATATAAGGCGCAAGATAAATGAATGCTATATAAAACGTAACCGCGCAGAGTACAAACCACCAAAAAAAGCTCAATCCAAGAATAAAATATTCTCCTTTATGCCCCATCATCATTTGCTCGCTCATTTTCATAGCTTCCGAAGGTTTCATATCCGGATTATCTCTCATAATGTAAAAAGTTTGCGACAACGCCAACGATTTGATAATACCAGGGATGATCAGAGCCAAACACCATAAAAGTATCTTTAGCCCCATCAACAGATACGCTATCAAACTATTGGTAAAATTGTTAAATCCTTCAAATAGATTATTAAAAGAGGGGTTGTTGTTTCTAACGACGTTTAATAAAAAAATCGAAAGTCCCAACATTAAAGGGCCTCCTAAAATTAACGGCCCAATCCCCGTAGCCGACGTCGACCCTAAAATAATAGAATTAACCAAAATAACTCCGAGAACAAGCCAAAACTTGCCTTTCATCTGATCTTTTGCGGCCTGTTTAATCTCGCTTCTTACAATAGCCATCTCTTTCTCCTTAAATATTAAATTCTACGCTCTATAAATAAGCGTATAAATTTAATATAATAATAAATGTTACAGAATGTCAATAAAATTGATAAATTGAGATAAAATTTAATTATTTTTGAATTATTTTGACATTTATTAACTTTTTTTCAAACAGTAAACGCTATTCAAAATCAGAATAAAGCTCGGTTCTTCTATTTTACTTCTATACCTTCTTTACCGACAAATTTAAAGAAATTAGATAATAAAATTTATTCATAATTAATTTATAATATTTACGACAATTCTGATATAATCAAATTTGAGGTATAATAAATGAGAAAACTAATTATTTTTATTCTTTCCATCACGATTGCGTTAAATATTAATTCGGCGCCGGATATCGATACTTTTTTTGACGACGTCGCGATAATTATAGAAAAGGGCGAAAAAAAGCAGTTCGTTTTCGGCGATAATCTTGCGGGGTATTTTGAGGGATATACTCATTCTTATAAAAAAGGGATGGGATATACTATAAAGAAATCCGCTACATTTTCCGACTTTGTCAGTTTTAGTAATAATAAAATTAATAACAAACTCGAAACGTCGTATGCAAAGCTCTTTCCCTACGGTATAAAAAATGCGTATAACGATAAACTATGTGATTCTTTGTCGCTTTTGAGTAAAAAAAACTCGATTTATATAGCCGTTCGCGCCGATAACGCCGATATTCTTTCGATTCTTCCCGTTTTACTTTTAAAAAGAGACGCCGTCGATCTTGAAATTCAAGATAATCTTATCGTAATAATTCCAAAAAAAGAAAATCCGGACTCCCCTTCTTACATCGCCATATCCTCGGCGATTCCGTTTTCTTGCGAAGAACTTACTAAGGAAAAAAACGGCGAGCTGAAGCCGTATATAGATATTAACGATAGTTTTGTAAAACTATATTTTTCGACAAAAGAGAAATCAAACGATTTTAATCTTTATATCTCTTTCGATTATTCCAAAGACGGCGCGGTAAAAAAAGTTACAGAACTCGTCGGCGCGGATTATGTAAAAATTCATAAAGAAAACCTCTATTCTTTTCTGACAAATAGTTATCTCTGGACCGACGACGCGGATTTTAACAAAGCGCTTACTTGGTCAAAATATTCCGCATACGCGCTTGTCGTCGAAGACTACGGTCTTGGAATATGGGCCGGGCTTCCATGGTTTAGAGACAACTGGGGGAGAGATACTTTTATATCTCTTCCCGGAACCTTGCTTGTTACCGGCGGATTCTCCGACGCAAAAACCGTTATTACCAATTTTTCAAATTATCAGAACAGAGGAAAGATAAAACTGGACGTAGCGTATAAAAACGAAGAAGAAAAAAAAAGCGCTGAAAGTTATATAACGACGAACATAGGGAAAGCGATCATCTATAAAGACGACCGACTTCAATACAATCTCGACGACAAATATCTGAACGACGAAGTTCTCCTCGCCGATCTAGTAAATAAATTCCAAAACGAAATAAAAGATGTCGACGTAAAAACATTTCTCGATACTTCGCGATTTTACGGGAGGATACCCAACAGAGTGCAGTCGGATAACATAATTTACAACACTACCGACGGTACGCCGTGGTGCATAAGAGAAATGTACGAATATATCCGTTATACCGGCGACATGGAGTTTGCAAAAGAGATATATCCCGTCGTAAAACTTGCTATAGAAGGGGCGATTCTCAATTATGTAGACGAAAATGGTTTTCTTACTCACGAAGACGCCGACACTTGGATGGACGCCAAACTCATGGGTAAATCCCCATGGTCGCCGAGAGGAAACCGCGCAAACGACATTCAAGCGCTGTGGTTTGTATCGCTTAAGATAGCGACGTATTTTGCCGAACTGAACGGCGACGCGGCCAACGCCGCCAAATGGAACGAAATTTCCGAAAAACTCAAGACAAATTATCCGAAGTTCTTTTGGGACGCTAAAAAGAAGTTGGCGGCGGATCGTATAGATAAAAACGGTAAAATGGATTTGAGAATAAGACCGAATCAACTAGCGCTTATTTCCATTCCTTTCGAAGAACGGTTGCTCGATAACGAGATCGAAGCTCAGATTTTGAAGAAAACTGTCGGCGAACTTCTTTTTGAATACGGTATCTGCTCTTTATCCCAGAAAGATCCATATTTCCATCCGTATCACGATAATATCTCGAATTATAACAAGGACGCCGCGTATCATAACGGAACGATCTGGGGATGGAACGCGGGATTTACTATCTCCGCTCTTACAAGATACGGTTACGCCGACTTTGCTTATCAACTTACAAGAAATCTGACGAATCAGATTTTGAATATGGGTTGTATCGGCTCTATGAGCGAACTCCTCGACGCGTTTCCGACAAAGGAAGGCAAACTAAAGCCGTCGGGAACTTACTCGCAGGCGTGGAGCGTCGCGGAGTTTAACAGAAACGCGTATCAGGATTACGCCGGATTTAATCCAAACCTGATAAAGGACGAAATAATTATGTCTCCGTCTATTCCCGTCGCTTGGAAATCTTTTACCGGAGAATTCGCCTTTGGTAAAAACGCTAAGTTTTATTCGTTTTATAAGAAGGAGGGCTACTTCGATCTATACGAACTCAGTTTCTCAAAGTACGATAAGCCGTTATCTATAAAATTCGTCGTTACTCAAAATAAAGTTAAAAATATGATAATATTTCCGATAAATCCCGATGAAAAAATAACCGTAAAAATTAATAATAAAGACGGCTCGATTTACCTTGACGATAAACTCGTAGAAAACAAAGAGTTGTATATGGATTCGTATGAAAAAGTTATCGGTCAATTGAAATTCGCTAAACCGGATACAAAAAAAAGCTATAAACCGTTGAAAGAGAGAGATTATCTCAAAAAAATTGTAGAAAGCGGAAAATATTTTTGATTATAGTAAAGTTAAGAATAGTTCTCGAGTAAAAAATTAATTAAAGGGGTTCGTTACTTCTTGATCTTGCCTTTAACGACGATAAGCAGTATTTGAGATAGGATATTGGTTCGCTCGTAGGATTTATACCCCAAGAGGTCGCAAAACTCCTGTAAGCTGTTGACGTCGCGCGAGTTGAAGAAGAAGTTGCCGTTGCCGATTATCTTTATATCATATTCGCAATCTTCAAGTTTCTTCAGTTTGCGTTGAAAATCAAAAATTACCGAACTGAATTTATCGTTGCCTTTATTTTTGAAATAATTATAAAATTTATTTATAGGTTTCTTGAGATATACAAGTTCGGAAAAAATAAATCCTCCGTTATTTTTCAATATTCTTTTGATCTCTTTGAGTAAAAATCTGCTTTTTGAAGGATCGCCCAATATATTTTTTCCGATTATCAGATCTATCGAGGCGCTCTTTAAAAGACCTTCATTAATTTCGCCGTTTATTATCTGAATATTTTTAGATCCAAACTCGTTCCTCAAATTCAGAGCGTTAGATAGATCTTTTTCAAATACAGTCAAAGAGAGGTTTTTATACCTTTTAGCTGATATTTGCTTTATAATTGCAGTCTCAGGAGCGTTTAGGCATAAAATATTTGAGTTTTCTTTAATATAAGGCCTTATATCTCCGTAATTCGGAATTGTCTTTTCGTAAGAGAAAGATTCTTGATTTTCATTATTGATACGAATATCAATATTTTTTAATAAATTCGGCATATAATAATCTCTATAAAATAAATTATATAATAATTATCGTAATAATCCAAATTTTAACAAAATATTTAATCTTTTCCCAACAAAATTTTACGTAATATTTTCGAATCCGATATTTGACCTTGTAATTCGTCAAGAGCTTGCGTTCTTATTGCCAAACTTGTCAGAACTTTCCACGCTATTTCAGGTTTCCTCGATATCAAATCAAGAAAACCGTTTCTGTCAAGTTGATTTACTATCGCCTCTTCGCTTGCCACCATAACCGTCGCGGCTCTTTCGACGCCGATAATCATAGATATTTCTCCGAAAACGTCTCCGTCGCGTAAATATCCGCAATCTATTATAACCCCGTTGACCGCTCTCTGTACAGCTAATTTCCCTTTTTCAAGCACATAGAGATATTTATCTTTAATATCGCCTTGCCTTATAACTAATTCGCCTTTATACAAAGTTTTTTTCATTATAGCTCCCGTTATCTTTACTTTTTTATTGATAAGTTTATAAAAATTATTTGATCAGATCCGGAGTTACTACCGTTTCTCTTTCGCAATAGTGGCATCGAACCGTCGTTTTGTTCATATCGGCTCTTTCCACGATAAATTTAGTGTCGCAATCTCTATAGTTATTTGTAACGCATATAGGATTTGGACATCGTAGTATCGAATTTATTACTTCGGGCATCTCAATTTTTCTTTTTTCGATAACCGCGCCGTCTTTTATAATGTTTATCGAAGCGTTTGGAGAAAAGAGCGCGATAATATCGGTATGGCTTTTCTCTAAATAGACGTTCTCAATTTTTATTATATCTTTTTTACCGGTTTTTGACGAATCAAAATTCAGTCCTATCGATATAATCCCCTGCTCTTTTATACCGAGAATATCGATAATTTTCAGAGCCATCGGCGAAGATATATGGTCAATTACCGTGCCGTTTTGAATTTTAAAAACTTTATAAAGTCTTTCTTCGCTCATTGTATTGCCCCCATAATTAATCCTAATATCGCTTGCCTAACGGGTATTCCGTTATGCGCTTGTTCAAAATATATGGCGTTTTCAAGTTTATCTATCGACGGATCGATTTCGTCGAGTCTCGGTAAAGGATGCATTATTTTCACTTTAGGATTTAATACGTTCATCGTTTCTTCGTTTATTTTGTAAGATCCCGCCACTTTTTCATATTCCTGCAAATCGCCAAATCTCTCTTTTTGTATCCTCGTAACGTATAAAACGTCGAGATCTTTTCCAACCTCTTCGATAGAAGACGCTTCCACAAATTTTATCCCCGAACGCTCTAAATGGTTTTTGAAATCTATCGGTATTCTAAGAAGTTTTGGCGAAATCAAAGTTATTTTGACGTTATAATAAGATAGCGCCATAGATAAAGAGTGGGTAGTTCTACCGTATTTGAGATCCCCCATCAAACCTATATTTAGCCCGTCGATTTTACCAAATTGCTCTTTGATCGTATAAAGGTCGAGCAAAGTCTGAGTTGGATGCTGATTGGCCCCGTCGCCGGCATTAATTATCGGTTTTGACGAGACTTCCGACGCCACCCTCGCCGCCCCCTCGTATGGATGACGAATAACGATTGCGTCGCAATACCCGCATACGGTTTTTATAGAATCTTTAAGCGTCTCGCCTTTTTGTATCGAAGAACTAGACGGATCGGCAATACCGAAATATTTACCGCCTAACAAAGATATAGCCGAATCAAATGAGAGCCGAGTCCTTGTAGAAGGTTCAAAAAACAAACTGGCGAGAGTTTTCCCTTGGAGAGCGTCTGGGTATTGATTGCTCTTTACCTCGTAAGCTTTCTTCAATATGTATTCGATCTCGTCTTTTTTCAAATCTCTTAAAGAGATTATGCTTTTACCTTTAAAATTCATATTGTTTACCTTTCATGCATATTTTGGACAAAAAAAAATGTCTTTCCCGATAAGGAAAGACATTCTATTTTGTCGATATAAAAATGTATCTCTCTAAAAATTGCTAACTTCATACTATTATAGTATAATATTTTTTTTTATCGGTCAAGAATAATTTATTTATAAAATTTTATTGTAAGTTTAATAAAATGTTATAGAATGTAATAAGTATGAAACACTTTTTTGCGATTTTTTATATTTTCTTATATATAATTTGCGCGTCGGCCGAAGATTACGGCGCGCTCAGGCCTTTTTTTTATCAGGATTATACCGCTTCTTTCAATTCCGACTCAAATATGATTAAACGCGCTGTCGATCATAAATTTACGTTCATTAACAATAAATACGTAAAATTTAACTCGGCGGACTCCTCGACGGATTTATCAAACGACGCGAAAAAAAAAGAAAATATTATAACAAAAGACCTCGATTGGAGCTGGTACAAAGAACAATATCGTATGGAGAAAATATTTATAGCTTCGGGAATTGTAAGTTCTGTCATAGGACTTCCTTTTTTAATTGTCGGTATTGTAAACCTCGCGCTCCCCACGGTCGACGTATCCTCAGTTGGTAACAATACTTATTATTCGCTCATAGGAGTCGGAGCGGGATTGATAACGATAGGTATGACTTTTACTATCGTCGGGGGCGTCAGATACAAATATTTTAATAAGAAGAAAGTTGATACCAAGTCGACCGTGAAATAATGTTTTCTATGAATAATCGAGTAAATTCTGGACGATTTGGGCATAAAGGGTTCTCTTTTTTTCTGATATTCTCATCATATGTGTCAAATCATTCTTTAAATCACATATAATCTTTTGAATATTTATTTTTTTATCCATCAAATTTAAATATTTTTCCACTCCGTGTTTAACTATGCCTTCATAGAAAATTTTTATTATATCTCTTAAAATAACAGATATTCCGTATTCATTAAACAAATAATGCCATTTTTTCAAAGTTTTATACTTATTATCATTTAATCTAACATATTTATGTATTCTTGAGGAATCTTCAATATCGATATATTCATATTGCGATTTATGATCGCCGATTATTTTTTTTAAATTTGGAAAATTTTTTGATATTTTCTCCAAAATAAAATCGAATAACTCGCAATTACTATCGATTTTTAGAACCTTTTTTAAATACTTAATATTCAAATCAATTCTTTTTGAAACGATAAAATGAAAAAGACGATTTGTTTTAGTCATTTGATACTCCTTAAATGTTATTTTGAATTTATATATTAATAACAACAAATATTTTTTATGGTTTACAAATTCTTAAATATATTGAAATATTTTTTATTATTACTGAAAAAATAATAATTATTATATAAGTCTTAGAAAGTTCAATATTTAATAATTCTGGAGCATAACAGAACTTTGACACATATGCGTCAAAAATCCGCCGCGAAATTATCCCCGAGAATATCAACTAACAGCTTTTACAAATCGTTAAATTCCGATTAATATGGACAAATTTATTTTTTTTTGTTACAATATCTCGTAAATGAGAATCGTTAATAGGCAGTATTTCTTATATATTGCATTTGCCCTTATATCTATCGTCGTAAATATAACTGTTCAGATAATCGCGGAATTAGTAATGTCATTTTTTGATATAGGTTTTTTTCAACAAAATATATACGGAAATATAACTTACGGCCTCGTATTAAAAGTTTTATCAGCGACAATTGTCGCATTTTTATTCAAATTTTTAATCGATAAATATTTTATTTTTCAGAATAAAAAGAATGGAATTACTAAAAGCATTAGCCAATTATTAGTTTACGGTTTTTTCGCAATTTTTACAACTTTAATTTTTTGGGGAACCGTTTTCATTTTTAAACTATTTTTAGAGAAAATTATCTGGGAAATAGTCGGCTCTATAATCGGTTTATCGACCGGTTATACTTTAAAATTTTTTCTGGATAAAAAATTTGTTTTTGTTTGAATATATTTTTTATGTTTATACGATAATCGATAAAATTTGTATCAAATCGTAATGTTAACTAGAAGAAGTAAAAATAGAGAGGTTATTAAAATGGAAAAAAAATTTTCAGGTAAAGACTTCGCCAATTCCATCGGTATTTGTTTGGGAGCCACGACGATGTCTATTGTTGAAGTCTCGACAAAAGGAGATGAAATAGTCGTTGAAAACGTTATTACAAAAGAGCATAACGGCGATCCTAAGGGAACTTTGACTCATCATCTTGACAATTACGACCTAAATGAAAAATACATCGGGGTAACCGGCAGGAAATTCAGGGAATTCATAGATATGCCTTCAATAACCGAGCCCGAAGCGGTCGAATACGCTTACGAATACCTCAACGCCGATCATACTAACGATATCGACGCTATAGTATCCGCGGGGGGCGAAACATTTATGGTCTACGAGATAGATAAAAAAGGTAAAATCTCGAGAGTATCGTCGGGAAATAAATGCGCTTCGGGCACGGGCGAATTCTATATGCAACAGATAAGAAGGATGAACGTTTCGGTTGAAGAGGCGATATCGTTATCAAAAACATCTACTAATCCGCATCAACTATCCGGACGATGCTCGGTATTTTGCAAATCGGACTGCACTCATGCATTAAACAAAGGAGAGAGCGTCGCGGACGTTGCCGCCGGTCTTGCGCGTATGATCGCAAAGAAAATTCACGAACTCTTGGTAAAACTTAATTCTAAAAAAGTAATGATTGTCGGCGGCACTACTCAAAACGACGCCGTTATCCATTTCGTAAAAGAAATGATAGGGAAAAACGTCCAAACTCCGAAAGAAGCGCCATATTTCGAGGCTCTTGGCGCGTCGCTTTGGGCTCTAAAAAATAAACGACATAAAACTTTCGAAAAAGGAAAATACTACAAAGATAAGAAATCATCCTTTACATTTTTGAAACCGTTGAAAGATTACGTCAGTATGGTTGATTTCAAAACTATGCCGTACGATAATCCTAAAGCCGGAGACAGATGTGTAATAGGTCTAGACGTAGGTTCTACTACTACAAAAGCGGTCTTATTTAGAATAGAAGATGAAAAGATATTAAAATCAATTTATCTGAGGACTAACGGCAATCCAATCGAAGCGTCCAGAAATTGCTACAAATCTCTCAACGAACAATTGCAAGGAATTGAAGTAAATATAGTCGGAGTCGGCGTAACCGGTTCGGGACGATATATTTCGGGTATTCACGCCGACACAGATGGAGTTATCAACGAGATCATAGCTCACGCCAGAGCCGCCGCTCATTTCGATCCGGAAGTCGATACAATATTTGAGATCGGCGGACAAGACGCCAAATACACATATCTGGTCAATTCGGTCGCGTCGGATTACGCTATGAACGAAGCTTGCTCCGCAGGTACGGGAAGTTTTCTCGAGGAATCGGCTTACGAGTCCTTGGGCGTAAAAATGGAAGATATCGCCGATATAGCTTTAAAATCGACAAATCCGCCCAACTTTTCCGATCAATGCGCCGCCTTTATCTCCTCCGATATAAACACCGCTTTTCAGGAAGGGGTCTCAAAAGAGGATATCATCGCGGGGCTTGTATATTCAATATGCATCAACTACGTTAACCGGGTGAAAGGCGCGAGGCAAACCGGTAACAAAGTATTTATGCAAGGGGGAGTATGTTACAACAAAGCCGTACCTGTAGCGATGGCGGCGATGACCGGTAAAAAGATCGTCGTTCCTCCGGAACCGGGATTAATGGGGGCGTACGGCGTCGCTCTTGAAATTAAAAACATGTTAAATATTGGGCTTCTTGAAGAGAAATCTTTCGATATTGGAACGCTTGCAAAAAGAGAAGTCGAATACGGCAAACCGTTTATATGTCAGGGACAACAGGAAAATTGCGACCGAAAATGCGAAGTCTCTATGATTCATATTGAAGGGAAGAAAATTCCCTTTGGCGGCGCTTGCAATAAATATTATAACATTAAACATAATCTAAAATACGACGTCGAGAAACTAAATCACACCTCTTATAGAAGCGATCTTTTATTTAAAAAATACATGGAACAGGGTAAAAACGTTAAACCGGACGCTAAAGTCGTCGGAATTAACAAATCTTTCCAAATTCACACTCTACTTCCGTTGTTTTATAACTTTTTTACCGAACTCGGTTTGAAAGTAGTAATGCCGGATACTGTTAGACAGAGCGGTATAGATAAAGGAATGACTAGTTTCTGTCTGTCCGGTCAAGTGTCGCTGGGGTTGTTTGAAGATTTACTTTTAAAAAAACCGGATTATATATTTAGTCCTCAAATTATGGAGATGCATGTTTCTGAACAGAAAGAGTATCGAAAAGAATTCCAGACGGTATGTATGTTTGTTCAAGGCGAGCCTTTTTATCAGAAGGCGACTTTCTTAAGAGGAGTAGCAGACGGTCCAAAGATGATTACGCCGGCTCTGAATTTTATGAAAGGATTCGACGCCGAAGAGGACAAATTTATTAAAATAGCGGTGGAGTTGGGATTCAGTCATAGCGAAGGGAAAAAAGCGTTCGATACGGCTTTTGACAAGCAGATTTCATTTTTTAAGGATATGAAAGCGGAAGGACGCAGAATACTGGATGAGTTAGAAAAAGATCCGAACAAAACCGCTATCGTTCTGTTCGGAAGACCGTATAACGCTTTCGCTCTTGAGACTAATAAAGGAGTTCCTTTTAAATTTGCTTCCAGAGGCGTCGAGATTATACCTTACGATTTTCTTCCTTACGAAGAAGAGGAGAATTACAAAGGAACTTACTGGGAAATGGGGCAAAGAATCATCAAAGCGGCTCGTATCGTAAAAAGGCATCCGCAGTTATTCGGTTGTTATCTGACCAACTTCTTATGCGCTCTCGACTCTATGATGGTTCCGCACTTTAGGGATCTTATGGGAACCAAACCTTCTCTTACGATAGAAGTCGACGGGCACACCGCGGACGCCGGAGTAAACACCCGAATCGAAGCTTTTATGGACGTTGTAAAAAATTATTTAAAAATCCGCAACAACATAACGGAAAAATCCTCAGATTTCAGAAGAGCGGAAACTTTTATCGATGGACAGGGCAAAGCTTGGTATATTGATTCGGAAGGAAATAAATTATCCTTTACTAAAGATAATATCAAAGCGCTCGTTCCGTCGATGGGCGACCTCTTCAATCTTGGCGTCGCCGCGTCGTTAAGAAAACAGAAATGGGATGCGTACGCTTTGCCCGTTTGCGATAGAGAGGCTCTCGATCTAGGAAGATCCGTAACCACCAGTAAAGAGTGTCTCCCGATAATTAACATTATAGGCGAAGTATTAAAATACCTCAAATACAGAGAGGACGAAAACGAAAAAGTCGCGGTATTCCTTGTTTCGGCTGGGGGATGTTGCCGCGTCGGTCAGTATGAAATCTTGATGAAAACGGTAATAGACAAACTCAAATTGAGAAACGTCGGCGTCGTAACGCTTGCTAACGACAATGGTTACGCCGGCTTGGGGGTTAGTTTGAGACTGGACGTAGCAAAAATCATTTACGCGGCCGACGTTCTCGACGATATAAGATCCGCTATTAAAGCGATGGCGGTAGATAAAGAGTCGGGGATGGAGGTATTCGAC
>JAGOCL010000027.1 GCA_017998755.1 Spirochaetota bacterium
ACCGTAACCCCGCCAATCCAAACGCCTTGGAGAAAGTGCGCAATATAATAAGATTTGGATATCTTCCCAAATCGCCGATCAAAGTCTCTCCGCCAAATTGTATATACGCTTCGTCTACTACGACCAAACCGCCGGAATTCTCGATAACCTTGATCAAATCGGCTTTAGTCGCCGCCGCGCCTGTTGGGTTGTTTGGCGAACATAACACAGTAACCGAGCCTTCGAATTTTGATTCTTCAACAATTCTATCTATATCAAAACTCATATCCGGTTTTAACGGAACTTTAATTATCTCTCCGTTGAAATTAGACGATAACAAGCCGTAAACCGCAAAAGTAGGCGTAGGAATAACAACTTTCGTTCCAGTCTCAACTATGGACGCTAAAACGGTCATAATCATCTCATTTGAGCCGTTTCCAATCAAAATATTTTCTTTATCTACTCCCAGATAGGCGGCCATCTTCGAATACAAGCTGTCGGGAATAAAATCCGGATATATATTCCATTTGGAAACCAGCATTTTATCTAAGATTCTCTTTTTCATATCTAAGGGAATATCGAAAGGAGATTCGTTTTGATTAAGCTTAATCGGAGTCTCTATAGGAGTAAGCGTATACTCTTTGTTATTTATTACCCCTTTTTTAATTATTTTATTGATAAAGTCGTTAGATCCCATAACGCCGCCTTTTAAATTTTAGATTCGATATTATAACAAATTTATACAGATTTTCAATAAATATTTCGCGAGCAAGCAAAGCCCTCAGTTTTCTTGGTAACGGTTTAATTATAAAACACATATGTTTAATCAAAAATAGTGAAATATTAATTAAAATATTTCACTATTTTTGTAAAGAATTACAAAAATAATTTGTTTTATATATATAGGAAAATTAAAAATTATTTTTTAGGAGACAACTATGAGGAAAACAAATTATATTTTTCATTTTATTATTTCAGGAAAGATCAACGACTCTCTCAATTATTTACGGAAAACTCTCAATTTTGATAGCAATTACAAACTAATCGATTTTATGCTCGATATAATATCAAAAAACATTTATAATATTAAGAAAATTATTGGCGATCATCATTCGGAATATGAGTTTATCGACACAGAAGATCTCACTAGAATTGATAAATACGTAAAATTAACGGAGAATAAGTACAAAATGTTGAAGAAATTGCATTTTTTGTATAATGAATACGGAATGTCGGGTATACTGAGGGAAATTATCAATTTCTTCTACAATGGTATAATTAAATATGGGGCTAAAGAATTTTTGAGTATGATCGGGAACAAGTTGAATATAGATAAAATAAAATATAACATAAATTATGGAAAAACACATATGAGGAGAATTTCCGTAAAAAAACTACTCCTATACGCTCAAATAATAGACAATCTCTCAATCTATGTATAAATTATAAAATCTTTCAGTTATTTTATTTTATACGTATAGCTTAAACGACCTGATCTCCGCCTTGAGCGAGGGCTTTTCTTAAATTATTTTCCGCTTCAGTAAGGAGAGTTTTGTAGTTTAATTCTCTTTCCCCTCTTACGGCGATCCCTATTGAGAAAGTTACCGCAATATTTTGCATTGAATCAATTTTATAATTATGCTCGTTTTTATTTTGAGCCCATTCTTTAAAAAAACTGATAAGCTTTTCTCCAATTATTTTTTCCCCAAAAACAAGATATTTCATAGGAGATATGTTTATTACCGAATCTTTTTTCAAATCCGACTTTAATTTATTAAAAATCAGCTTATCCAAAGTCTCAATTTCTAAAGGGTTATGTTCAATTCTCATTTTTTCTCTGTTATCTACAGATATTAATGCGCAAAAGCAATTATTATTTTTTTTATCAAGAGCCGCCTGAATTTTCTCAACAATTCTCTCCATATCTATATTGTTAATAAAAATTATTCTATTATCTTCGGAAAACAGATATTTTAAAAAAAATAAAATGTCCGCAATATAAAAACTCTCTACCCGATTCCATTCAAAAAAGAGATACCCATAGAGATTATCGGTTTTAAAAGGGAACAAAGGAATATACGCCTTCCCTTTTTTATCCCCTCTATTCGCAATTTCAATTTTTGAAAGTTCGCAAGGAGAATTTGAGCTAATATCTATATATTTATCTTCTCTTTTGATATAAAAAGTCGAATTTTCCCATCTAAAATACTCGGAAGAGACTAATACGGCTTTTTTTAGCAGATCTTCCGGAGACGCGTCGATTCTTGAACTTTCTAAAATCTTTTTAAACGGAAATTTATTCTTAAAATCGTCCGAAATTTTAAAATTTTTGAACCATAAATTTTTATATTCTTCCAGTATTTCAGTATTGACGTTTTCTACGGTCTCGTTAGTTATAACATTTCCCGAACCGGTTTCTTTAATATCTTTTTCTTGTTTATCCGACAAATTATCGCTTGATTCGATATAATTGTTCGGTTTTTCTTCAAGCTCGATATCGTCGCCCCCTATTTCGTCGTTATCATCGACGGCTTCGCTTGGTCTAAATAAAATATGTATTATTAATAGAATAAACAGGTATAAAAATGCCAGAAATAAAAAAATCAATAATATATTCTTAATATAGAAATCCGGATTGAATTTATTAATCCACATAATAAAATTTACATTATCAATAGATTTGAGATATTTTCGTGCTACGTATTCTTTACCTACGGGCGGAATCAGCGGGTTTTCAAGATTTTTAATATCAATCTTATTATCGTATAATAAAGGTATCCAAACATTTTTCCCATCCTCAACCCATAGTATATAAAAAAAGTTTTGGGGCAAACGTTTAACTACCGATTCTTTTACCGAGCCTTTTTTAATATCGGCGACTAAGGTATTCAACGCCTGTTCAGCCATAGCGTTTTGGTCGCTCTTAACCTCAAATGATTGGAAAACAATAAAAAAGGCGGATATTACAAGAAAAACCACGGTAAATATAACGCTTAACGCGCCTCTAGCGCTCATATCATTTCCTAAAGTAATAAAAGTAGAGTATAAATAATTCTCTCTTTTATTAAATCGGCAGAATTTGACTATTCATTAGTCTAAAATACAACTTTACTCTCAAACGGGTTATTATTTATTCTCAAGATTAATTCGCCAAACTTTATCCAGATTTTTATTAGCCTCTTCTTTTGTAGTTGATCCGGTTATATAATTTTTAATCTGCCTTTTAGACTCCTCAAATACTCCGGCCGGGATTTTTTTATGCGCCCAATTTACTATTTTACCTTCGTCAAGATACTTTTTTATATCTCCGTTAATTCCGCTCGCGTTCGTATTCTTAACGGCGAAAACGATTTTAGCCCCTTTGTTCATTAGTTCCATCGTCTCAAAATTTGTTAAATACTCCAAAAATCTGATAACTCCCTCTTTTTTTTCTTTATCAACGTTGTTTGATATGGCGAAAGCAAAATCGACGTCGACGCACAGGTTCGAATTTTTTGTATCGTCCGTCGGAAATGCAAATACCCCAGCTTTTATATTAGGGTTTTTAGTATTCATGATATTAAATTCGTTTAACCCCTGAAACATCATAGCGGTTTTTCCTGCGCCAAAATTGTTAATTTGCGTATAATAATCAATATTTTTGATTCCCGCGCCTCCGTTTGCTTTATAAAAATCCAGTATTTCGTAAACGCCGTTAATTTTAGGATTGTTGAAGCTCGATATACCGCCGTTCATAGTCTCTATCCATCTATCTATGTCTACGCCTAAAGCGGAAGAGACTAAGGCAAAAAAAACATAGCCCGATACCCATTCGTCTTTACCGCAAATTGAGAATGGAACTATTTTCTTTGTCTGGAAAGTATTTATAAGCCCCTTTAACTCGCTAATATTTTCTGGAGCCGCGACTTGATTTGAGTTAAAAATATCTTTGTTATAAAAAACGCCGTAAACATTCAAACCGTATGGCATTGCGTATATTTTATTATCATAAGCTACGGGAGGTTTTACCGAATCGTATATTTTAGTCATTACGGCCTCGTTTGTCAGATCCATTAGATAATTAGCCGATGCGTTCGTAACAATCGATTTGTAAGGCGGGATCATAATTATATCCCAACCGGTATTCTCTCGAAGACGCGCTTCCAAGACCAACTGAGCTTCATACGGGATCGTTTCCATTTCGATTGTATATTTGCCCTTATATCTTGTCGAAAAACTTTCAATAACAGAACCGAGTTGTTTAACGTATTCCACTTTATAGTTAAACATTTTTAGCTTAATAGAACGGATCTCCTTTTTTGAGCAGGAAAATATAAGCGCCGTAATAACAATTAAAAATAATATCCTTTTCATAACTCTCCCATCCTTGTTTAAATATTTTATTGTAAAAATCATTTAAAAATCGCGTTACAATCGATTGTTAAATCGGGAAATAATCCAACCGTTATTTTATCGTCGAGACCGCAAACCTCCGGTTTACCGTATTCGCCGTTAACAAGCTTAAATATTTGAATAACATTTTCATCCGGAAAAATTATCCAATACTCTTTAACTCCGACCTGTTCGTATAAATTAAATTTGATCTTTAAATCTCTATTCGCAGTCGACTCCGAAATTATCTCGATTACAAGATCTGGAGCGCCTATACAACCGGCGTCGTCAAGTTTATTTTGGTTGCAAACTACGACTATATCCGGCTGAACTACAGTATCTATCTTAATGTCGCTATCGTCCTTAGTCAACGGTAACCTTACGTCGAAAGGCGCATTATATACCTCGCATGTTTTCCCGTTTAAATAATTTGCTATTTCCCTATAAATTTCACCGGATATTCTCTGATGACGCCTCCTTGGAGCGGGACTCATATTATACGCCTCGCCGTATATCAACTCCCATCGCTCGTCGTCGTCCCATTTTTTGTAGTCGGCATACGTATATTTCTGATCAGGTTTTATAGCTAAGTTTGACATATATTACGCTTCTCCGTTAATTTTATTTGAGTTGAGAATATGAAATAACTCTCTGAAATCTTCCGGCAGAGTTATCATAATTATAAAACCTCGTTTATAACTATACTATCGTATACTAAAAAAGTCAATTTATTTTATTTCTCTATCTTCTCAATGATCTTCTTTTTTGTAGCGTCGTCAAAGTCGTCCCCGTAAAATCTTAAAAATAGAAATTTCCTTTCGTCTTCATCTTCATTTTTAGCAGATAAAGCTAGCTTTCTTGCCGAATCAAACATCGAAAATCCCATTTTTAACCTTTCTATCGGACTTTTTTTCATCATCATTTCAATATATATCTCCCCAATTTTCTTACTAGTATCGTTCACTTGATAACCTCGCTATAAATTTCTTTTAATTCTAATTTTTCAATCCACTCTTTTAAATATATTCTATTAACTTTACAATTTAAAAGATTTTTGATATCTCTTATCTGAATGGAAGAAAATGAATCTTTCGCCCAATACAATTTTGAAATTATTAAATCCTCTATCGATACGACATATATATCTGTTTCGTCAAGTTTAATTTTTCTTTTTTTACTAAATTCAAGCAGTCTATATTCATTGTTTTTTCTAATAATAAAATCAATTTTAACGATCTCTTTAGTGTGTATAATATTGAACATAGAATTATTATCGAAAGCGTCTCTTATCATTTCATCGTCGACGTAATAATCATTTTTAAATTCTGAAAATATTTTATCAATATCGCTCTTTTCTATAACTACCACAATATCGATATCTCTAGTCATTCGCGGAGTAGCATAAAAATTCATCGCTATCGAACCGCTAATCATGTATTCGATGTCAATTTTATCTAAACGCCTTACAACGTCTTTTAACACCTCTATTTCCGTCAATTTTTATCTCCTATAGATAATTAAAAAACAAACGCCCCTTTTATCGGCTTAAATTTTTTGGGTCTATGATTTATAAATTCGTTATAAAAACTTACAAATTCGATGTATTTATCAGGATCGCTTACGTTATTTGTCGATGAAACGGCTTTTTGTTTCTTGAATAAAATATCATAGTCTATAATATTATTCTCATCGTTTTTCATTGTTTAACTCCGAAAATATTTTATCAAAATAATCCGACATATTTAAAATCTTAGCATAATTTTTAATCTTATTAATATCAAGCAAAATATTTTCCAAAAGATATTTTATATCGCTTCGATCTATTGATTCTCTACTACTATCATTTTTAATCGCCTGTAGTTTTAAACCGATTATATCTTCGGGTAATAATATTTTTACGCTAACGCTGTTTCCTAAAATATTTTTTTCTATGGCGCTTTTAAGCATATTAATGCTAACTTCCCTTTTTGCAACTATTATATCAATTTCGCCAAAATCTTTGATGGGCGATACAAATTGTAGAACATTGTCTGAAAAAAATAACAACTCAAATCCATTTTCTAAAAGTATTTCCTTGATTTTATCAATATCTTTAAAATTGATCATAAAATCAAGATCGCTCGTCGATCTATCGACGCCGTATAATCCCAAAGCAAATCCGCCTATCAGTCCGTAATCTACTTTTTGATTATTCATTTCGTTAATAACTAATAAAAGAGTCTGTTTAAAATCCATTTCGCGCCTCTTGCTTCCTTTCTAATAATAACGCAATCTTAGAGAAAAGTCAAAAGTATATAACCATATTCACCCGAATTCGCGTCCTGTCCCGTCGTCCTGAACTAAACCGACGACTCAAGGAAATTTTGTATGACACATATGTGTCTTTAATAAACTCAGTCTAATCTCTTACTTCCAACTAATATTTAATTTTTTATTATGAATCGCGCAATCATTTAGATATAAGTTAATAATATTTTGATACGGTAAATTTAACTCGGACGATAAATCTTAAAATATTTTATTTTATCATCGTCAATTCGAATTGTAATTTGTTTTTTTTAATTTCTGCGCCAAGTCTTGCCGATATCAAACCGTTTTTATAAAAACTGAAACTTACCCGACTTAATAATTTTTAACTCATTAGAGTCTCTTTTTAACATTGCGGAAAAAACTATATTAGTATCGACAACTACTCTCATAAGTTATTTTTTCTAGAAAAGTCTTTCCAAAAACTTTTATTTATTTCTTGAGACAAATCCTCTATATCCTCGTCATTAACATTAGATACTGATAATATTTCTTTTACTCTTAAATAATCTACAAAATTTTTAACCATTTTATCTTCGTAAATCATGTTAAGGGGTAAAGAAAACTGAAAAGAGTCATTTGTAATATTTAGCGTTACGCTCATACTCTTCCTCCTGTTAAAAATATACTAAAATAATTGCAGTTTAGCAACTAGAATAACCAAGAATCCCCGCCTCTTGCTTCTCTTCTAATAATAACGCAATCTTAGCGAAAAGTCAAATTTATAATTCGGGACAAGGAAGTAGGGTTAGCGCGATGTAGTGGATTAACGGCAGTGTTGCAAATAAAAATCGGCGGGACAAGCCCGCCGAAATTCAAGATAAGACATATCTCTTTTTTATTAGTCTTTTCCAATGTAATACGCCGCCCTATATCTATCTCCCGGCGTATATCCTATAGCAATATTCCAAGTAGGTAAAGTCAGATCAGGATTTGATTCTATGCAAGTTTTAACATTTGACGCTTTATAATTCAAACTTGCCGTCATGTAATCCCAATCTCCAGAATTACCATCGTCATTTAAATCTAACGCGCTGTCGTAGAATGCTAACTTGATACCGTCGTAAGCATTTATTTTACTCATATAAGATATATAAGGAGTAGTACCTCGTAAAGTAATATCAGCCCACATTCCGTCGGTATCAATTACAACGCTTTTATTAAAGGATAGCGCCGCTCCTCCATCGACATCTGCTTTGGAATTTACATAAACAAGTTCCCCTTTTGAATTTCTGAAAGCAATATGTAGAATTCCTGACGTATCGAATTTAGCTGTAATATAATCTCTTGCAAGCCCGATGTTATCGTCAGTCGCGTCTAGGATTGATTGAACGGTCCAAGTTGTATTAGTCGTTGGATTAAGATTGTTAGATCTTGCCAGTCTTAAATTCCCAACGCTTGTGTCAAGATACACGATAGCAGGATAATTTTGCTCGTCTATAGCTATCGCATAATTATCCCCAACGCTATTGGTTCTAGCAAGTCCTCCTTCAAATCTAGCGGCGGTCAAATATATAGAAGTCCCCAACGTATATGCAACTGAGTTATCGTGGGCATCCCAACTTCCATCGATATTAACCCATGCAATTTCATGGATATTTTCAGCGGCATCGTTACCGGGATCGTAACCTTCGTATGATCTAGAATATTTTATAGAACTTGTTACCCTGTCATAATAAGCAATATGCATACGATCGTTGGTTCCTCTAATTACGCTGAAATTTTGAAATTGCTGTAACATCTTGTCATGATAAAACAACTCGAATCGATAGAAATTAAATTGAGTAGTTCTACCCGGATCCATAGCCGGAGCGTTATTATCGTAAAGATATAATCCTCCCGCTTTACCAACGTTGGAAATCCAATCAGATTCATTTCCTCCATGATAGTTCGCAGAATACAACACGTGTATATTCGGCGCCGCTCCGGTTCCGGTTACAAATATATCTGTTTCCTCCGACGGGTCGTAAGTGTAGAAAATTCTTGTTGCAGTCGCCGCTCCCATTAATGAGTAATAAACCGACGCGGTTGAATAATTACTAAAAGAAGCATACAAATCGCCGTCGCCGTCCATACTCATAGCTGGAAAAATTGGAAAATAATTTGTATTATTCACCGGTCCCTGAAAGAAATCTGTAGTTTCAGATCTCCATATATAAATGTATCTATCGTCGTCCCAGAATTCCGTCTTTGGAAGAACTGATACATCTTCTTTGTTTGTAGTCAACAGATTATTATTAACGTTATTTGTAATTTCTACATTACTTACCTCTAGTCTTAACCATCCGCTTCTTGCCGTAGCCGGCGTTGTAAAAGTTAATTCTGTGTAAACTCCGGTATTTACAGTATAACCTGTTATATCAAACGTCGCGCCATATACTCCCGTTTTATTAGGCGATATAGTAAACGTATCTCCGGTATTTAAATTGTATCCATAAGCTTTATTATTAGCCTCTCCTCGTAATAAAGGATAGTATCCGGACTTAGATCTTTCTGTGTTATAAGTAGCATTCCTTTTTATACTTGAGATATACGGAACGACGTCCAGTGTAAACGCGACCGGTTTAGCGTAGGTCAAATTCATCGAACTTGTATAGGTTAGCAAGTCAAAAGGAGCTTTTTCTATACCTTCATTAGTTCCCGCTTCATTAGTAGTATTTCCTACCCAGTCTTCGGCGGTAAACTGCAGAGTTTTGTTTATACCCGCGACTCCCGTTAGATTAGCCGTATTAAACTCTAACGTAAATACCACATAGTCGTAGTCCGTCCCAAGAGACTGAACGACGTCTTTTACTGCAAAGTAGTTAAGGTCGCCCAACGCCCCTCTGCTTGCCGGCGTTCCCCATACTCCCGATGCGTCTCTTTGAAGTAGAATAACGTCCGTATTATCTCCCGTTCCAAAACTGTAACTTGTCATTTTTGCCTTTATATTCTTCAAGAGATAATTATCCTTTACCTTAACCTGAAGTTGAATAACTCCCGATACCGCGTCGGCTCCCGTCGTATATCCCGCGCCCCAGTCGTCGTGCGAAGCGTCGACGTGTCCGTTTAACGTAGACGTCCCATAACCGTTGAAGTCAGTATTCTCAATCTTCTTGACCCAGATATTCGGTTTGGTATTGTCCACTATGAAATACTTCTGCATATTGATCTCAGCCGCTTCCTGATGCAATTTTACCTTATAAGCGTATTCGCCGTCCGGTAATCCAGCATATGTATAGGATGTGTTTTGACCAACGTTCGTTACGTCTTGAGAAGGATCAAGATACTTCGTCGCCAAAAGAGATTCAAATCCGGAAGTCGCCGAACTCAGATAAACTCCGTCGCTCTGTCTATATCCTGTAACGTTCAGTTCTGCTCCGGTAAAATTAACCGTATCGGTTATCTGAGTCGTAAATACGCTGTTTGCGTTTCTTATCATAAAGAGCGGATCCGAAGCCCCTATGGTAGTATATTTACTCTTGAAAGTCGCGTTAGCGAAAGCCGTAGAACTGCCGTTAGCGGTAAATACAGGCCAACTCGGCGGAGCGCCTTTCTTCACGATAATATCCGCTAACTGATGGATATTGCCCGACTTATCCATTAACGTTACTCTTACTTTCCTGCTTTCAGACGCGTCAAAATCGTCGCTTGCGTCGGATATCAAACTCCAATCTTGCGACCAGTCGTATGGGGAAGTAACGTCCGCAGGATCAAGCGAAGCGTTCCACTCTCTCTTAAGCGCGTCGGTTGTCGCGTCTAATATCTTAATATTTACGCAGTCCGCGTCAAATCCGCCCCCCGCTACGTCGCTTGCCGTTCCGCTTATGACAAACAAATCCCCTTTTACTGTTTGCGCGGTCGTCGGTTGACTTACTACCAACGTAGGATCGCTATTGTCTATATACACGTATTGCTTCATCGTATCGGTCGATCCGGTTTTATCCCTTACCTCGACCATTATCATATAGGCGCCGTCGGTAAATCCCGTTTCTATGTCTTGAGCCGAACTAAATCCCCACTCTACCTGAGCGTCGGTTGCCGTCGGTAATGCCGGCGTAGTATTGATTACTACCGATGGAGCTACAGAGCTATATTTTGGATCCGCGGCCGTATCGGTTGCCTTTGACGTATAAATCTTTTGAGTTGATTCAGGAACTCCGTCTCCGTTATCGTCTTTCATGATATAGACTCTCACTCTTTCTATACCCGGATTCGGATTAGTTCCCGCGACGTAGTCTCTTACAAAACCGTTCATTGAGAAAGTCCCTCCGATCCACTTTCTTCCCCCCGTAGTTTCGTCTGTTACAGACTCTTCCGGTAAAGACGCCCATGATATATTGGCGTTCATAACGGTCGGCGG
This sequence comes from Spirochaetota bacterium, assembly GCA_017998755.1. GTDB lineage: Bacteria > Spirochaetota > GWE2-31-10 > GWE2-31-10 > MWDO01 > MWDO01. The sequence goes on from JAGOCL010000027.1 coordinate 11,000, forward strand.
ATACTCGGAGAATGTGTGTTCGTAGAAGTTCCTCGTCTTATTACCGGCGTTATCCACAATCTCAAGACATATCAACTTCTTACCGTCTACCGGATAATCCGTTCCGTATTTTGTCGAAATTCCATAGTAAGTACCGGGTTGACCGTCGGCGTCGCTCGGGCTTTCGTTGTTGGTATATATCTGTTTGATTCTCCAACCGCTCGAGAGGTACTTATAAGCCCTTATCCAAGTATTAGGATAATTATTATCTGTATTTGTAGGTAAAACATCTCCCATTTGACCGGAAGTTAGCGGAGGCGTCGTAACTTTAACAACTCCAAGATTTTCAGGAATAGTAACCTTATATGTGTTACTGTCTACAACAGCGTCAATGTTTCCAGTATTACCATTGTAGTCTGGCGTTGCATCGAGATTACTGTTTTGATTATTCCAAAAATACAAATTAGCGTATCTTACCCCCGCCGCTCCGACGTCCGCCAAGTCTCCGCCTATAAATTCATGATTTTGAGTTTTACTGAAATCAAAATTGTTAGACGGATCAAGACTATCCACACCCCACATTTTTACAGAACCGGTCGGAGCGCTATTGTCCACGTTGACTTGAATCGAAGCTGTTGTCTCATGAGGCATATCTAGATCGTTATCCACCGCCAAAACTTTTAGAACAGTATTCGCGGCTATTTTGGTTGTATCGATATCGACAAAGAAATAAATCCAATCCGTCGTGCTATCGTTTGGAGTAGTCATGTTTGAATAGGTATAATCCAGATAGTCTCCTGCAAGTGCAAGCGCCGGCCTTTTCATAACGTCCATTTTCACTATCTTTCCGTTATTTGTCGCTTCTAAAGTATTTGTAAAAGATCCAAGGTCGCTACTAATATCTCCCGACCAATTAAATCTTCCGATATTTGTTATACCGCCGTCGACGCTTATCCTAACGGTATTGATTCTACCGTTATCTTTAGCTCTAAATATCATTCTGTAATAATTGGTTCTGGTTGGATCGTGAGGCGTAAGACCGCCGTGAATGTTGAAGGTATCTTGGCTCAGATCGTAATCCCATCCCCACTTATTCCTTGTCGAATCGTCGTCGTAATATATTCTGTTGTTTTTCCCGTTCGCATCCCAGTACATATCGTCCTTAACATTAGATATAACCGTTCCATACATATCGTAAAATGGCGAAGTTCCGTCCGGATCAGCTATGCTTGGCGACAGTATCTCGATTTGCGGACCTACGTTAGATATCTCAAAATACGAGATTACTTCCGCTCCAATCTTTCCGTTAACGTCGAGAGGTATAACGCTAAGTTTATAAAATCCGTTATCTATATTCTCAGAGAATTCCGTTATTTTATAAGTCCACGAAGTTTCTTGACCTCCGATTATCATAGGAGAGAAAGACGACGTCGCATAATAATCCGCTAACTCCGGTTTAACTCCTTTCTCATTATTATACTTAACGCTACCGTTTGCCGTTAAGTCAATATCTACGCTTAAGTCTCCGTTCGGCTTCAAAAGATCAATATTAACATAGACGTTATAAATTCCATCCGAATCTTGATCGCGAACCTTTCCGGTCATTACGTAAGTTTTTGGTATAAGCAACATAGATGCATTTTTAGCCGTTGGGTTATCCGCTCCGTTGTAAGAAGGATTACTTATCGTTACTATCGGCATATCCATGTCTTGATTAATTATATACTTCATTGTGGTATAATTAACGTTCCCCGATTTATCTAACGCCGCAACGTAGAAGTAGTAATTAGGATGATTTAACTTATCGTCGTAGACTTTAGAAGTATCAAAACTATAATTCCAGTTTAACGACGGCGAGGATACTTTAAACCACTTATCCGTCGTGGCTTCTACCGAACTCCCTGCGTTAAGTTGCGTTCTCGTCGCGTAATCGTTGATCATATCCGGCGTATTATCCGAAGTAAAATATCCGAAATATATCGCCTCGACTGTGGACCAGTCGTTTGCCGTTCCTGAGATTGTTTGTATCCCGTTTATCGTTGTTCCTGCAATCGGAGAGGTAATTGTAACATCCGGTTTGGTATTGTCCGCCCTGTAATATACTTGAGATTTATCGGAAAGTGTTGGGGTTTCATTTACCGCTTCAACTTCAACCAATATATCCGTAGTCGTTTCGCTGGTATATGTAGCCGTATTGAATGTAAACGAAGTACTAACAGTAGAAGATATTGTGAACTCGTCGACTCCGGGCGCTCCTACCACTCCGTTAAGAGTTTTCCAGCCGGAATCTGATACGCCTAAAATTCTATAATTAATTTTCGTAACATTCTTACCGCCTCCCGAAGCGCTTAAATTAATTTGGAGAGGTCCGGAATAGGTCGTAGCAGGGCTTGTAAGGTTGTAAATCAGCGGTTTGCTTGAAGTCGTTTGACTAAAAGGTCTTGACACAATAGTCCCTTCCGTTCCCGTCGGCGTATTTTTATCTACCGTCGCAACCCATATTTTATAAGCCCCTTCTGCGCTCGGAGTCGTTACCG
>JAGOCL010000433.1 GCA_017998755.1 Spirochaetota bacterium
GTATCTACCAGCCCTATACAGGAAGATAAAGGCGCTCCGCAACCGGATAGTATAGTATCCGCGCCGGCCGTTTCTTTAATAATTTTAATACCGCGTTTCAATACTTCGGCTCTCGAATAAGCGATATCGTTATGATTGCCTCCCCTCATACATCCGCCGTATAAAAAGTCAAGCTTGAGATACTTAAATCCCCACTCTTTAGTAAACGTCCAAACAACCTCTCTTATGTACTCTTCAAAACGCGGATTTGTAATGTCCAGAGCATAGTAATATTTTCCGGACCAAACCGGATTGTAACCGCCTAATATTGGTTTGCCCCAATCTGTTCGCAATATGTAGTTTGGAAAGTTTTTCGCCAGATAGGAATTTTTATCCGCAATAAACGGCGCCAGCCATATTCCGGGGGTATAACCTTCGTCTCTAATCCTACTTGCGATCTCTTTCATTTTGCCTGAAAATTGAGGAGTCAGATCCAGCCAGTCGCCGACAAACTTCTGATATCCGTCGTCGATCTGTATCAAATTTATATCCAGCGAATGATCTTTAATCGCTTTCATGTTGTCGTAAATATCTTTAGGAGAAATCTTGTTGTAATAATAGTACCATGAAGACCACCCTTTAATATTTTCTTTTAAAATATTAACGTTCATCTTCTCCTTGATATATTTGAAATAACGCGATTGAATATCCAACGTATCCCCTTTAGCCATTAAGATGCCGTCTAAGTTAATCGTTTGATTGGGTTTCATCATCTTTCTGCCAAAATCAAAAACCAATTCAAAATAATTAGTCTTAGATTCTCTTTTATGTAGAATCAACCTTATATAAAAGAATTGATTAAAAGGAGCGCTTTGACCTATCAAAAACGAATCGCTTTTTTTCAAATCGGTAATAACGGAGAACATTTCCGAAGAGAGGTTGCCTGAAGTGTTCGAAGGCAGGTTTGAAAGATTGCTAGACGCCAGCGATACTAATTGCAACCAAGGCCGTAAGGGTTTATCCTTTACTCTGTAACTTCGGCTTGTCGACCAGGATTGATAGCCGTTTCTTAGGAAAGATATATCTTTTGAATTAAAATTATTCAGATAGTTATCCAGCCCGTTTTCCGCCGGAAAAACTAATCTAGCGATACGAATTGATTTTTTATATATATTTTTTAATTTAAGCGATAATAAAGAACCGAATCCGGGCGAATTATCCCATTTCCCGGATAATTCGACAAATTCGTTGACGTAGTATAACGTCGATCTACTGCTTGAGAACTGCCTCGATAATGGAAATAATTTTCGTTTAATACCAAATTTCAGTTGAACGGAAGGATTGATATCTATATCGTTCCATATAATATCGTATTTAGGTAAATCGGTTTTATTCATAATAACTTTATAATACAGAAAAATAAAGAAGTCAACACTATCGTTATTAAAAACATGAAGGTAAAAAAAATCCCCCTTTCGTAGCGGAGTTTTAAATTTGTATTTAAAATTTCGCGCTACGACAAGGGGGGGTAGTCGTTAACAGACGGCGTATTCCCGTCTTTATTTTAGTCCATTGTGATTTTAAAAATTTTCTTTAACGCCGTAACATTTTTGGAAATTTTTGGGATCAAACTATCCGGAATATCGCCGTCGATTTGGATAAAGCTCATCGCTTCGGTTTTGTCGCTATTTCTACCTAGCTCCATGTTCGCTATGTTTAGCTTTTCCTCTCCGATGATTGTTCCTATCTCGCCGATAAATCCCGGTTTGTCGTTATTGATCGTTAGCAACAGGTGCCCTTCCGGTATAAAATCTACGTTAAAATCGTCTATGCGAACGACTCTATATATACCTTCTTTAAATACCGCTCCGGATATAACAGTTTTACCCTCTTTATGTTGAGCGGTAAAAGTTATTTGCGAAGCGTAGTCGTCGGATTCGCTCTTTTTATTTTCAGTAATCTTCATACCCATATCTTTTGCGATAACCGGAGCGTTTACAAAATTGATACCGTCCGATATGTCTTTTAACAAACCGATTAACAAAGAATAAGTTATCGGCGTCGTCGGAAGATTATTCACTTCGCCGGCGTATTCAATGTCGATATTTGTTATGCTCATATTGGCAAACTGCCTATACAGATCGCCGATATTTCTAGCCAGCTTGATATATGGAGAGATGATATCTCTCGTAGCCGTGTCTATGTTTGGAATGTTTACGGCGTTCTTTATCTCCCCTTTGGTAAGATAATCGCCAATTTGCATCGCAATAGCTATAGCGACGTTAACTTGAGCTTCTACGGTACTGGCTCCCAAGTGAGGCGTGCATATAACGTTCGGATGCTTAACAAGCGGATTTTCAGGATCCACCGGCTCTTTATCAAAAACGTCCAATCCCGCCGCTCTTACTTTACCCGAATTGAGCGCTTCCAACAGATCCGCTTCGTTTACAATCCCGCCTCTTGCGCAGTTTATGATATAAACGCCGTCTTTCATTTTTGCGATAGTATCTTTGTTAATAAGATTTATCGTCTGCTCGTTTTTAGGTAAATGTAGCGTTATATAGTCTGCAACTTCGTAAACTTCCTCCATCGTAGCTACTTTTTTGACTCCCATAAGAGTCGCTTTTTCGTCCGGTAAATACGGATCGTAAACTACTACGTTCATCTTAAGACCAATCGCTCGATTAGCGACTATGCTTCCGATGTTGCCCGCGCCCAAGACGCCGAGGGTTTTATCCGCTACCTCGACGCTGGTTTTGTCAAACTTGCTTTTTTCCCATTTGCCGCTTTTCATGCTTATCGACGCCGCCACAATATTTCTTGAAAGAGCGGTCATCATAGCTACGGCTAACTCGGCGGCGGCTTCGGAATTGCCTCCGGGAGTGTTCATAACGACGATACCTTTTTTCGACGATAAAGACACGTCGATATTGTCGACTCCGGCTCC
>JAGOCL010000434.1 GCA_017998755.1 Spirochaetota bacterium
TTCCGGCCCCCCCGGCTTGGGTAAAACCACTTTGGCTTCCATTATCGCAAATGAAATGAACGTTAATTGCAAATCGACCAGCGCTCCCGTCCTAGAAAAGTCGGGCGATATAGCGGCGATATTAACCGATATAGAAAAGGGAGATATTTTTTTCATCGACGAGATACATCGACTAAAAAGAAATATTGAAGAAATTTTGTATTCGGCAATGGAAGACTTTGCAATCGACGTTATCATCGGACAAGGCCCTTCCGCGAAGAGTCTCAAAATCAATATAGAACCTTTTACGCTTATTGGAGCGACGACCAGATCTGGAATGATATCTTCTCCGCTTCGCGGAAGGTTTGGTATTAACGAAAATCTCGATTATTACGTTAAAAGCGATATGAAACAAATACTAAAAAGATCCGGTAATATCCTGGGTATAGCAATAGACGATAAAGCGGCCGACGCGTTGTCGGAATGTTCTAGAGGAACTCCGAGAGTAGCTAACAGGTTATTAAAAAGAGTGCGGGATTTCGCGCAAATCGACGGTATGGGAAAGATAAACGAAGATATAACCAAATCTTCTCTAAATCGGCTTAATATAGACAATCTTGGTCTAAATAAAATAGATATACGGCTTTTAAAAGTGATGATTGAGAACTACGAAGGGGGACCTGTCGGAGCCAAAACTTTAGCTATATCTTTGGGCGAAGATCCCGATACTATAGAAGAGGTTTACGAACCGTATCTTATACAGCTTGGTTTCATCAAAAGAACCTCGAGAGGAAGAGTAGCGACTAGAAAGGCTTACCTTCATTTAGGGCTCGATTATATAGTAAAAGAGGAGACTTTATTTTCAGATGAATCATAAAATTATATTTTTCCGTCTAATTTCAATTTTATTATTATCGCTTTTTTGTTTTTCATGTAAAACAAAAATAGAGCGTTATAGCGATAAAACAAGTAAATCTTATGAAATAAGAGTAAAACTAAAAGATTTAAACTCTATTATAAATATTCCTATAAGAAAAGATATAATAATAGTTGATTTTATAACTAAAGAGCCGTTAATATTTGATAAAAAAACTAAGGATGCGACAATTGTTAAAAACGGAGAATATACTTTTATAAACGATAAAAAATTACTCTCCCCTATCTCGATTTTTTCTAAAAAAAATAAAATGATAAAATTAAACGACAGGTTTTACTTTGGAACTATTACAATTTATCCTGAAAACGTTATTACAGTTATCAATTCTGTTCCGATAGAAACTTACCTCCTCTCGGTTTTGCCGTCGGAAATTCCCGCGACTTTTAAAATCGAAGCTATGAAGGCTCAAGCGGTTATCGCTCGAACCTATTCGATCTACTTTTTAAGAAAAAACGTCGATAATAATTTTGACGTAGACGACTCGACAAGTTATCAGGTTTATAAAGGTTTTAATAACGTAGAAGACAAATACTTAAAAAATATTTTTTCGGCTGTAAAAAATACAGAAGGTAAAATAATAACATTTAACGACGAACCGATAATCGCGTATTTTCACAGCAATTCCGGCGGCAAACTAAAAAGCGGACTGGAATATTTTGGCAAGAATTCCGATTACCCTTACCTCGTCGCTAAAGACGATCCTTATTCTATCGACTCGCCGGGATATAACTGGACTTACGACTTATCAATGGATCAATTTAAAACAATTTTCAAAACAGACTTTGCTCTTACAGGCGACTCAGTCGTTTTTGACGAGTCGGGTTATGTACAAAAAATAAAAATTAACGACGCCGATTACTTTCCAAAATTTTTAAGAAAAACCGTCGGCTATGCTAAGTTAAAAAGCGAAACTTTTAAAATAGAAATACTTGACAATAAAATCATATTTAACGGTTTTGGTTACGGACACGGCGTCGGAATGAGCCAATGGGGAGCGAACTCTATGGCAAAGCAAAATTTCAACTACAGAGAAATAATTGAATTTTATTATCCCAATACCAAATTAGGATATTATTAACTCGTAATCGCTTCTTACTTAAAAATATATCTTCTGAGTATCTCTATAAATATAAAGTTTTTAGCCCTTTGAATAATTCGTTCTCTTGCTCCAATAAAATTCTCTCTTTTGATAGTAAGTTCGTTATCAAACATAAATCCAAAATAGACTAATCCTACCGGTCTATCGTCTTCGTCGGATTCTGGTCCGGCTACTCCCGTAATAGATACGGCAATATTAGTATTAAAAATATTTTTTAATCCTTTTACCATCTCCTCGGCGGTTTGAGGCGATACCGCTCCGTATTCTTTCAATGTAGTATTCTTAACTCCCAGAACTGTATATTTTATTTCATTTGTATACGCTACGACGCCGCCTTTGAAAATTTCCGATACGCCAGGATTTGAAACCATATCTCCCGATACCAAACCGCCGGTCATCGATTCGGCAAAAGAAACGGTCAGATTTTTATTTTTTAATAAAGAGTATACTATGCTTGATAACGGCTTATCTTCAGTCCAGAAAATATTGTTTTTATTGAATATTTCTATAATTTGCCTCGTTACAGGCAACGATAGCAAATCAATTTTATCTTGACTTTCGAATATTCTGGTAACATGAATCTCTACCCATCCCTCTTTATTGAAATAATACCCGATATTGTAACCGTCAAATTCTATTCCTTTAAATATATCCGCTATATCGCTCTCTCCGATATTATACAGTCTGAATATCTTTGAGAATAAACTGCCTTTTGTCATATTCATTTGGGATAGTTTATTAATAACGTATGAATTTACTATCGGGATGTTTTCCCGCGGCGGCCCCGGCAATAAGAAGTATAAAGTTTTATCTTTTTGATAAAATATTCCCGGAGCCGTTCCGTTAGGATTCTCTATACTTTCCGCTCCGTCAAAGGTCGTCGCTTGCTTTTTATTGGACTCCGCTATTT
>JAGOCL010000435.1 GCA_017998755.1 Spirochaetota bacterium
GTACTAATCTTATATACAATTATAGATTTATTTTTTTCATTCAAATTATTCAATAATTTCGCTAAAATTGCATCTTTTTTAAAGAACGTAGATATTGGAGAATTACAAAATAAAATAAATTACGTTTACAAAGAAAAAATTATGTTTGATATAAAATATTTCTTAAAACCTATTGCAAAATTTAAAAACTTAACTCGAGTATTATATAAAATATCGTCAAAAAATCGTTATAACATCTATCAATATATAAAACAATTTATAGAAACTTTCTTAAAAAAAGAAACGGGGGAAAATTTTATGGACGGCGAATATTTACTCAATGAAGAGTTTCAAACATATATTTATGACATTTTAAATAATCCAGATTATTTAAAACTTAAAGATTATAAACATCATGGAAAAAGTATATACGATCATAACATTTTAGTCGCATGGCTTTCCTTCAAAGTAGGCAAAGCTTTAAAACTTAAATTAAAAGATCTCGCGAGAGGCGCTGTATTACACGATTTATTTTATTACGATTGGAGATACGAAAAACCAAAATCGCAAAAACTTCATGCTTTTGAACATCCAAAGGAGTCTTTAGAAAATGCCAAATCTATAGTAAATAATCTTTCTAAAATCGAAGAAGACATTATTCTAAAACATATGTGGCCGCTAACTTTAACTCCCCCAAGATATATAGAAAGTTTTTTGGTAACAATTATTGATAAAATTGTCGCGAGTATAGAAATAAAAGATAGTATCAAACATAAAAAAAAACCTAAGAATTTGTTATCTTAATTCGGTTGATTTTTATTATAGAATATAATATAATAATATCGATCATGGAGAATATTTATGAAATTTTGGTTTTTAACTCTATTATTTTTATGTTTAGCTTTTGGCTGTTCCAAGAAGGATTCGCCTAAAATTTATATGCATAACGAGAACGACCTCAAATCAGACTCTACTTCGGACTCCGTTACTTCGGCTACAAATAAAAATCTAGATATCTCTTCGGATATTAATACCGAAACTCAAGATTCAAGCGAAATCGAAACAAACAAAATAATAATCGACGAGTCCGCCGCTAATACTTCAAATAATATTACTAAAACTACTCTAAGCTCAAAAAAAAGCTCTGTTAATACTACAATCGATCCGTTCGAACAAGAAATGCTAAATATGCAGGAAGAAATTAAAGATCAGGTTGAAACGAAAAAAAGTTTAAATACGACTAATTTTGATAAGGCAAACGGCGCGTTTGACGATTTATAATTTTTTTTATTCAGGCGATTCGTCAATTTTCCCGACTTTTGGAATGAGAAGGTTCTTGACGTATTTACTTTTGAAAATAAACGTTATCATAATAAAAGACGCGATCAGACCGGTAAGCGCCGATAAAACTTTTATTATCTCAATTTTAACGAATATAGCCGCGATAAAATAGGATAAAAACATAAAAATAAGAGGAAATAAGAAAATTACAACGGAAGAGAATATTTTTTGAGCCGGTTTGATATCTACTACAACCTTATCGCCCTCTTTTATATCTCCCGAATAACCGGCTTCTAACAAAGACTCGCATTTTTTGTCAAAAATATGACAACCGTCTTTGGCCGAACAATTAGCGCATTCGTTTTTACTTACAATATCTACTATTAACCTATTAGAGATTAATATTTCTTTTACTACGCCGTATTCCATATATTTTATCTTATAAGGTCGTTTATTTCAATATCGTAGCCGGATTCGTTACTTTTTGAAACGCCTCTTCCATAAATAGATTTAGTATCGGTATGTGTTACCTCGATTTTTCCAACGACCAACTCCCTGTTATCGCTTCCAATTTTAGCGATCCTCACTATCGTCAGTATATCTCCCCGCTTTACCTTAGATACGGAATCTAACGAAAAGAATTGAAAAGACACGGAATCGCCTATTTTATCGACTATTCGAGCTAACAACTTAGTATTTGATTTATCGCCGGTTTCCGTATCCCTATCCGTATATTTTTTTGCGTTATCTATCTTATTTTGAAGAAGGATCATTTTATTCAACTTATCAAGTTCGATATTGAAGTTTTTAATAAGCTCTTGTTTATCCTGTTTGAATTTCTCTTCATATTCCGCTCTTATTTTATTAGTTAACGTATTTTCATAGTTTTCTTTATCGCTACGCGACTTTTTCAGCTCATTATCAAGTTTTTTGTAATCTTCTTGCAATTTATCATACATATTTTTGTATTTATCCGCAAGTTCGCCGGAAGATAATTTATTTTTCGTTTCAAGTTCGCTGTACTTTTTATACGTCTCTACTAGCTGTTCTTTTAACTTTTGAGAATTAACTTTTTCGTTTTGCAACTCTTTTTCTATCCTAGCCAGTTCGTTTTTTATTTTCTCATCGGTATAAGTTACGGGCGGAGCGTTTTTCAATTTTTCTATTTCCCTGTCTTTTAATACTATGATCTCGTCGTATCTTTTCTTAACTTTCGCCACTTCCAGACTGATATCTTCGTTAGAGGCGCTTTTTTCCTGTAATATTTTATACTCTTTTTCCAACGACTCTTTATCCCTTTGCAAATTTGATATAGTTCTCTCGTATCTTTTTGCCGATTCGATATTCTTTGATTTCTCAGCTTCTATCCGAGTGTTCAAATTTGAGATTTCAGTCTCTTTCTGAGCGATCAGATTCTTATACATATCTTCTCCCTCTTTATTTTTGAGAAGATTATCGTAATCCGATTGAATTTTATCCCTCTCGGTTCTATATTTCGCGGCAAGCTCTTCCAGTTTCTTCAACTCCTCCGTATTCGATTTTGTCGTTAAAGAGCTTTTCTCTAGTTCGCTGTATTTCTTGTTTAATGCGGCTATCTGCGCTTCTTTTTCGTTTATCTGCTTTATATAATTTTCTACACTCGTTTTATTTTCCGCGTT
>JAGOCL010000028.1 GCA_017998755.1 Spirochaetota bacterium
GTACTGATAAATAAAAACAGCGCGATCGACGAAATTATTAATATAGTCGACGAAAAAGGACGATCGCGCCTTCCTGTTTATAACGATAACATAGACAATATAGTAGGAGTTTTGCACGCTAAAGACCTATTAAAATATTTTACCAAAAAGAAGGATTTTAATTTATCCAACATTTTGAGAGAACCGTATTTTGTACCGGAATCTAAAATTATTAAAGACCTTTTAATTGAATTTCGCGAAAAGAAGATACATTTGGCGATAGTTGTCGACGAATACGGCGGAATGAGCGGCATAGTTTGTCTTGAAGATATTATGGAAAATATAGTGGGCGAAATTCAAGACGAGTTTGACAACGAATCGGAAAATATTGTTAAAATAGAAGATAATAAATATCTGATAGACGGCAAAACGTCTTTGGAAGACCTCAACGAAGCTCTAAACCTTGATATTGAAAACGACGATATCGATACGGTTGGCGGTTTGTTATATATGCTATTTGGAAAAATTCCCGCTAAAAACGAATCTATTCAGTTTAAAAACTTAAAATTCGCCGTCGAATCAATATCAGACAGAAAAATAAAAAAAGTTAAACTCGAAATAGAAGAAATTCCGGATATTGAAGAATAAATCAAACGACTATTTTATAATCCCGATATAATATTCTTTAATTTGATCTTCTCCCCTTCAAGAAGGTTATCCATAAGAGTATACTTCTCATTATAGTCGTCTTTTTTATATTTTGACAAAAAGAAATTTCTATCTTCTTCCTTAGTAATTTTTGAAATATATTTGTCAAAAAATAAGTCCGATTTGACGTTATTAGGAATTTTAACATTTTTCTGTTTTACTAAAAAGCTATCCTTAGCGCCGGTAAAAACTTTATCTTTCTTGGTAGATCTTTTTTCGAAATCCATATTTGACTCTGATATGTTCTTTTTTTTCTGTTTTTCATCATATTTCATCTGTTCTTCTATAGATTTCTTTTCAAATTTTTCTTTTTTCTTCAGATCGCGTTCGCGTTGAATTCTTTTCTTATCTTCGTTGGTTACCATCTTTATATCGCGAACGATCTCTTTCTCGCCGCTTTGTAACTTGAAAGCGACGACTAGATTCTTCATCTTATCGACTTCTATAGATAGTTGATTTCTTGTTCTGCCGATAGCCTCGGTTGATTTGATATTTTTATTCGCTTCGTCGGAAAATGAATTGATAATATCCATTATAACTTGACTACCTTTACTCTCTTCCTCCGTAGCGGTATTAATCTCGCCTACTATGTTTGTAATATCTTCTATACTTTCATTGATTTTATTTAAAGCGCCCAACGCTTCGGAAGTTTTATCTACGCCGGCTTTGATTCGTTTTTCGTTCATTTTTATTAGATTGCCTATATCGTTCGCCGCTTCGTTTGATTGTAGAGCTAATTTCCTGATCTCAGACGCAACTACGTTAAATCCTTTGCCCGCTTCGCCCGCTCTGCTTGCCTCGATTGCGGCGTTTAACGACAACAACCGCGTTTTCTCGGAAATATTGTTAATAAGCTCAGTAATAAAGTTAATTTCCTTGCTGTTTTCGGCGATTTTGTTAATTTCGGATACCATATCGGTAATAATCTGATTTGAATTTCTGGATTGATCTTTGGCTTTTTCAGCAAGATTTAGCGACGCTTTAACGTTTTGCGCGACCTGTTTTATAGAAAAATTAAGTTGTTCAAATATTGCGGAACTCTCCGATATAGAGGCGGCTTGTTTTTTTATAGTCGTATCAAAATCTGTAACTACCCTATCCAAAGTGTTTTGATACCCTACAAGGTTGTTTGACGATTTCTGAATATTTGACAATACTTCATTAATTGTGTTTAACATTCGTTTAAAGTTTCTGTACAGATGCCCTATTTCGTCTTTTGATTCCGAGATAATCTCTACGTCAAGATACCCTTGGCTTACTTTATTTGTCGCGTGATCAAGAGTTATCAACGGATATGCAAGTGAATTACTAATAAATATGGATATTACAACAATAATTACCACTATAATCAACGCAATGAAGAATATCTGAATCAAAATAACGTATATTGGCTGATAAATAAGCTCTTTTGGATAAAAATAAACCAATTTGACGCCGCACTTCATATCGCTAAAATAATTTGTATCAATAATAATTGTCTGATATTTATTATTGTATCTTTTTTCAACCTCTTTATCGTTTATTAATTCGATTCTTTTTTCATTGTGGGATATGTCAAAATGTTTACCAAAATCCGATATTGTTACTTTACTCTCGTCGACTGTATTGTTTAACACATCTAAAACAATCTGATTATTTAGTATTTCATAATCGGAGGTAATCAAATTTGTATAAATGCCATATTCCGGATCGTTATCGTATTCCGGCTCGATCATTTTACCCGCCCAGTTTGAATACATAGTTTCATTTTTATAATCCAGTATAAACAGAGTTCCTTGATTAATACCTGAAATATTTGAGACTGTTTTTGGCAAAAAACCCGATTCGCCTTCGTTTGTTAGCAATAACAGGACAAATACGTTAAAATCAGCCGAATCAGGATCGGTACTGCTCTTTTCATTGACAACCGGCCATATCATCGAAGTCCATTTGTCGTATTCAAAAAAAGTATCCTTGGACAAACGCCCCATTTTAACTGATGCGGCGGATTTGACGCCGGTCTCTCTAAATTGCCTCTCGATATCTTTAACGTTATCCAAAAACAGAGGATCTTTTTCTATTAATACGCCAAGATCCGGCGAAATATTAATATTAGCTCCGCGCCAATAGGTAAAGTACGTATCGTCTTTTGGGTTATAAAGACTTTTATTAATAATATGCGTTACTCCGGGGATATTTAAAACTACAGACAGATGCCTGAGCCCCGAATTACTCCCCGACACGCCCGTTACTTCGTCGTCTACGTCTTTAAAATCGGTTTGATCTGCAAAAGACTTTCTATAGATATTACTGCTTATCTCGTAAGGCTCGATAAGTTGAGGAATTTTATTAGCGTAATCCTGATAAGCTTTATCTATATTTTGAGCGACTTGAAATATCAACGTTTCGTTTAATATTAATTTTTGTTTTTCCAAATGGTCAAAAATTCTTGCGCTTATAAACCAAACAATAAAAGCCAGCGGTACAATCGCTATCGGCAATATAGAAAGGATTAATCTCCATTTGAGTTTTAAACTTCTTTTCTTTATTAAAGGCATATTTTTTCCTTTATATAGCTATCTGAAAAAAGATATACTTAAATTATCGAATAAAATTCTTATTTTCTTAATATCATTAATATTTTATTTTCACAATTAAACTTTCTATCTCTTATTCTTGAAATATTTATTCCAATTAACTAATAATCTACCAATTTATCTATAATTTTTTTATAAATTGTAAATAATCAAAAAAAAAGCAAAAAAAATGTTGATTATTTAATTTAAAATTATATAAATAACATAAATAAAATTATGTTATTTATATAAATTTGAAGGTAAACCATGGCAAATATTAAAAGAAAAGAGTTTTACACGACTTCGGAGATAGCAAAAATACTACACGTAGCCGTTGGTTCGGTAATTAATTGGGTTGACGATAACGAGATAAATGCAATTGTAACTCCCGGCGGTCATAGAAAGATCCCATATAAAGAGTTGATTAGATTTTTGGAATCTCATAATTACGATATTCCTCAAGAGTTATTACAAAAAAAAATGATTATACTTATCGACGACGAAGAGGATATCCACAATTTCTTTGTTAGTATATTTAAGAACATAGAGGGATTTGAGCTAAAAAGCTTTTATTCCGGAACAGACGCCCTTATGTTTATCGGAAAAAGAGCTCCGGAAGTAATTGTCGTGGATATATTGATGCCGGACGTCGACGGCCTTGAAGTAATCAAAAATATCAGAGCTAACGCGCAGTATAAAGGTATGAAAATACTTGCTATCAGCGCCGATATAGCGAAGAAAGATCCGTCGTTGAAAGCCGGAGCTACGGCGTTTTTGAAAAAACCTTTTAATATAGAAGATTTTAGAGACGCTATATCTAAATTGGAAGATTAATTCTATTTAGATTTTTCCTTTTATTTAGAGCGTAATTTTTTTAAACGATAGATAGATTAAAAGGTTCTTTTTTATGTCGTTATCTTATAAAATTCTCGACGATGAAATTGTTGTAATTTCTTTATCCGACAGACTGGACGCTTCTAACGCCGACGTTTTAAAAAAGGTTTTCGAAGATGAGATTTCCGGATTCGGTAAATTTGTATTCGATCTTTCCGGGCTTGATTATTTGGACAGCGCGGGTTTAGGCGGTCTAGTTTATTGTTTAAAAATATCAGATTCAAAAAAAGGCGTTCTTAAAATCGCGTCGTTAAATACCAAGCCAAAATTAGTTTTCGAAATAACGAGAGCGGATAAAGTTTTTGAGATTTACGATAACCTTGACGACGCCTTAAAATCTTTCTAAGTTTTAGAATATTTTCAAATTCAGTCATAAATAATAATTTTTCGCAAAATATTGATTTTTCGAGTTAAAAGATTTATAATACTCTTTAATATATCTATTTTTCTCAAACGGAGGATTACAATGAAACTCAATGGAGCTATGGTTTCTATAATAGCGGTTTTAATTATTTTTTCAGGATGTATATTACCTACCGACCCTTCGAACGGCGGCGGTACTACAGATACGGGATACGTCGTAACGGGAGATACGGCTTCAGTCTCAAGCAGTATGGGTTTATCGGCCGTACTTCTAGATACGAACATAAAAAATATTAATCTAAAAAAAGGCTATTACGACGGATCTTATCTCGTTAATAGCGCCGTCGCAATATCCGGCGAAAACGGCGTAACGATAAATGATCTAAAAATCAATCAGAGCGGTTCTACGATAAGCTCTCTGTCCGCGAAAAATATAGAAGTAACGGAGAACGTCGGCGACGGCGATTGTAAAATACAGAGCTGTTTTCTGACCAATCTTACCATAAACGGAGGAGGATCAAACAGCGTTGAAATATCGGGAAACTCCGAGGTAACGGGCAATATGAACGTTAATAAGAAAAACGTTAGCGTTAAAATGAATTCTACTATAACAATTAACAACGCATTAATCACAAATGCTTGTAATTTGATACAGTTAGATAATACTTCCGATATTAATAACCCAATTATTGATAACGTTAACTTAAATATCGCTTCAGGCGATACGGCTAGCCAAATGAATATCAATATAGTATCTGATAATATCAATATTTTAAGTTTACCGACGGCTACTAAGATGGAATTGAGCGGAAAAACGTCGGGATTAAACATTATTCTTAATAATCAAACGCCCAACGAAATACCGAATATAGCGATAGCAGAAACCGCCAGCGTTGGAAACGTAGTATCAATCGCCGATACAACCGTCGATATCAAGATTACCGGAGCCGTTACGACAATTTCGGCGCTAAACACAAAACTTATTATAATCAATCCGGAAAGCGTCGGCGGAAAGGTGGTAAAACAAGCGACCGCCGCGAGCTTTACAACCGAACAACTATTAAATTTTGCTTCGGCGGGTTTCCCAAAATCTGTATTAGACGCAAAGAGTTTCCCCGTTATTTATATGGACGACTACGGTCAAATAGTCATTCCGTCAGGCGTAAACTCTATAACATACCCCTCATCGTTTAGTTATATGGAGAAAAACTTTACAGTTAATTGGACTTCCGATAACGAATCGATTTTATCAACAAGCTCGGGCGCGGTAACGCACAGTCAAACGGCTTCTTTCATCAGCTATATTTCGCTAACCGCAAAAATATCGTATGGAACGAGTTCTGTCGATAAAGTTTTTAGAGTTTCAGTTATGCCGTTAGTATTAACGACAACAACCACAATCAGACCGGCTACAACAACAACAACGACGGACGAACCGACTACGACCGCATATGTGTCAACAACAACTACGACGACCACTACTACATTACCAAGTTTTATCGTAACTTTCGACTCTCAAGGAGGTTCGGGAATTGCCTCGCAATCTATACAACAAGACGGCCTTGTTACGGCTCCAACAAATCCGACGAGAGACGGATATACATTCGGCGGATGGTATAAAGAATCGGTTTGTACGACTTCTTGGATCTTTGCTTCCGACATCGTAACCGCCGATACTACGATCTACGCCAAATGGACTATGATTGTAGGCGGCGCGAACGTATATATCAATCTCATAACGCCGACCGACGCTACGATCGGTCTAGGCGGTTGGAATGGAGTTCTTAATAAAACGCCGGATCCTACGTCGGATTTTATGACCGTAACGGCGACTTTAGACGGAGCGGCAAGTTGGGAATGGTACTTAAACGGAACTCAGAAAATAGGAGAAATTACAAGTTCGATATTGATAGACAGCGCCTTGTTAGATTTGGGGCATTATACTCTAACCGTTGTAGGATACAAGGACTTGATCCCGTATTCAAACCAAATTTCATTCGACGTAGTTAGTAATTAAGGAAGGGGGTAAAACATGAAAAAGATAAATACTACAAATAGCGTAATTTTAGCGATCGTTATATTTACAGCGGGGATATTGTTCGCGATCGGGTGTAACAACAACGTAAACTTTAAAGATAATGTTACGGAAACGACTACGGCTAATGTCCAAAAACTCGGTTCTCTAAGTTTAAATATAAACGACTCAAAATACAGAACTATAATGCCGACATTCTCTATAAATCACTTTGATCTATCGGCGGACGGCCCTAACGGAGCCGGATTTCAAATTCTAGACTTAACGGCGGATACGGCGTTTAAAAGCGATATGGCGGTCGGCGCTTGGACAATAACCGTTTTTGGTAAGGACTTAAGCGAAAACGCAGTCGCAAAGGGGATCGCTACGGTAAATATCGTCGAGGGGACTAACGACGCGACTATCGACGTCAACTATGTACAAGATACAAGCGGCTCTGTTAACATAACGATAGATTGGACGAGTTCGGACGTAAGTATAGACTCGGTTATACTTCAGATAAACTCCGAAGCGAGTTCGGATATATACTCTTCCGGAACAAGCGTAAATTATACCAATGTAAATATGCCGTCGGGATTTTATATATTCAAATTTCAACTATTTTATCAGGGCGTATTGAGAGCCGGTTCGGCTCATTCCGTCCATATATACGACTATCTATCGAGCGCGGCGACTATAAGCTTGACGTCTAACGATTTTAGTAAGCCGCCGGCCGCGCCTACAAGTTTGAACGTCGTAAAAGGGCTAAATAAGCTCGTAGTCTCATGGCCCGACAGCTCCAACGTCGAAGAGGGTTATACTCTGGAAAGAAGCGTAAACGACGCCCTAAATTTTATAGTTATAGGAGCCGATTTACCCCCAAATGCGACGTTCTTCGAAGACGTTAGCGTAGATCCGGACGTAAATTACTATTATAGAGTAAAGGCGTTCAACTCTTTTGGAGAATCTCAATACAATCCCGTTACGATGGGAACATTCGTATTACCAAATGTATCGAATATAACGCCCGCGTTATACTCAACCGGGATCCCTGCAAATACCGATATTATCATAAATTTTAACGGAGAAATGAATCTGTCGATTTTTGGAACGGTTACCCTATCCGGTTATGTATTCCAAAACAACGTAAATTGCTCGATGACTATATCGGGAAATGTATTAACTATTAATCCAAATACCGATTTTCCGGGCGGAGTATATAGCGGTATAGCGGTAAGCGGATTTCAAGATATATCCGGTAATTTGATGATCTCTTATAACAATCCGGATTATAATTTTAGCGTTAACGGAATGATAGCTTACTACCCCTTCGACGCGACGCTAGACGATATGAGCGGTAACGGATATAATATGACTTTTACAACTAGTTATACTGGGTCGAGCATACCTATGCTAATCATAGACAGATACGGTCTTCCGGACGCCGCTTATCGTATATATGAATCCGATTGTTATATGGATACGACGATTACGACCATACCGTCAAGTTTTACGATATCGGCTTGGGTATATAACGAAGGAACTTCGATGGATCAGATAGTATTTTCAAAATACAACGACCTAAGTAGCGACGATAAACACGCCGAAATGTGTTTGAAAAAAGACACGATGGGCAACCTGAAATTCTTTATGGGAAACGGAATAAATTTGGGACTGGATATAAACGGAAACAACAACAGTATGAATGAAGATATGTCAAACGATAAATGGCATAACGTCGTTATTACGTTTGACGGGATGAATGGTAACATGTATATAGACGGAGCTCTATCCGGCTCCGGTACGTTTAGCGGAACTAGGCAGAATACTACGACTCCGCTATATTTTGGTTATTACTACTCAACGCAAACGTCTTATTATTGGAGCGGTAAACTTGACGATATACGGATATACAACTACGCTCAGAACGGAACGGAGATCTTAGACATTTATAATTCAGAAAAACCGCTTCCGTTTGGAGTATTAGAAATTAACTATCCTGCGACAGGTCAGATTGTCGAGCCAACTACGGATATAAGAATAGTTTTTGATTCAACTATGGATCCTAATCCATACGGAGAATATACGATAGCATTTGTAAATCCTCCTATAAATCTAAGTAATAGTTATGGAGTATTTTCATTTTCTACTACTAATAAAGAATACGATACGGTAACTTTCAACTCATCCTATAATTTACCGGCGGATACTTACTCGGGTATAACAATTACCGGATTTAAAAACGCCGGCGGCTCTTTAATGACTGAATACGCAGACGCTACGTACGATTTTAAGGTAAGAGGCGAAGTAGCGCTGTTTTTATTTAACGGAAATGTTAACTCGTATATTAATAGTACTCTTCACGATTACTCATGTTTGTATAATATTTTTCCAACTTTCGTTAACGACAGAAATAACGAAAGCGGTAAAGCTATATCGTTTAACGTCGTCGATAATTACCTCGATACTCAAATATCAAAGTTAGACGGCGACTTTACGCTATCGGCGTGGGTAAGCTATACCGATACGACCGTTCCAAGGCCTATTATCTCGAAATATAATACGAGCGACGCCAATAGCCAGTTCAATCTGCAAATCGATACTAACGGCAATTTGAACTTTTTTATGGGAGACGGCTCGGGTAAAGGCATAATACTCGACGGAAATAACGATACTGCGTCGGACTTGATAGCCAACAATTGGTATCACGTCGCGGTTTCTATGAACGGAACTACCGGTAGACTCTTTATTAATGGAATAGAAACGGATAGCGGAACGTTTGCCGGAACAAGACAAACAGAAACAAACGGTATCAATCTAGGAAGATATTTTAACGGAGCGTTTCAATACTTTAACGGAAAGATAGACGACGTTCACGTTTATAACTACGCTCTAACGACTGCCGAAATAGGCGGTATTTATAGCGCGGAGAAACCAAAAGTTTACGTTATGAATATCTTATCCCCCGCAGACGGAGCTCTCGACGTAAGCCCCGACGCTAATATCGTAATACAATTTAGCGGATCTCTAGACGGAACGACTTTTGGAACTATGACTTTTAATCAACCGGATTTTACTTATACCAACGCCGTCAATTGCGCGATGAGCTTTACAACGACGAACGTTACCAACGACACGGTTATTATTGATCCTATGACAAATTTTGTCGGAATGCAATATATGACTATAACTTCTATTACCGGCTTTAAAGACGTCGGCGGAGTCGCCATGATGAGCTATTCGAATCCTTCCTACGATTTTACTGCAAAGTCTATTTCGTTATACTATAAATTTGACGGGGATCTTTCAGACGATAGCGGTTATCCCGGATCAATAAAATTAGACGGGATACCGGCTTATTTTACGCTACCCGACCTAACGACAGACAGACATGGAACAATAAATGCTGCGTATTTGTTTTCACCAGTTGAAGAAAATGGAATTAAATCCGCCGGTTGGGTAGATATTAGCGGAAGCGATCCGATAACTATGTCTCTCTGGGTAAAAGCGGCGTCAACCGATTACGCGTCCGATCAAGTAATTAGCGTTTTAGGTACTTCAGACGTTGATGCTACAAGGTTCGGTCTTTATATCAACGGTACTACTACCGATAGGGTTGGCTTCTACGGATACGGAACGGCGAATTTTGTATCCGACGCGACTTTAGATACCGAATGGACTCACTGGAGCGCGACTTACGACGGGACGACGGTAAAACTTTACAGAAATGGAGTATTTAATACTTCTCAATCTATAGCCCTAGATATAGGATATGGAAGTAATGGTTCTCCTTACGTAGGCGCTTGGACGCAAAGTTCCTATACATCCTTTTTCGACGGATGCATAGACGAAGTTCGCATTTACAACTACGCTCTGACTGAAAGCGAGATACTAGCGATATATAATGAGGAAAAACCAATACAGTAAACAAAAAACACAAAAAAAAGGAGTCGTTTTAAAAACGGCTCCTTTTTTTAACTTTTATATTATTATATTATACCTTGATCGATCATAGAGTCCGCTACTTTTACAAAACCGGCTATATTAGCTCCGTTAAAGTAGTTAATATATTTTCCGCTTTCTTTTCCATAGATTGCGCATTGTTCGTGAATTGAAATCATGATACCATGTAGTTTTTGATCGACTTCTTCTCTCGACCATTTGAGTCTCATAGCATTTTGAGACATTTCAAGACCGCTTGTCGCAACTCCGCCGGCATTTGACGCTTTACCCGGGGCGTAGCATATTTTCTTTTCGAGGTATGCGTTAACCGCTTCGGGAGAGCTTGACATATTAGACCCTTCGCAAACGCAGATACAGCCGTTTTTGATAAGTTCTTTTGCGTCGTCCCCTTCGATCTCATTTTGAGTAGCGCAAGGTAGCGCGATATCGCATTTGACAGACCACGGTCTTTTGCCTTCAAAGTATTCGCATTTATATTTATCTGCGTATTCTTTGATCCTTCCTCTTTTCACATTTTTTAATTCCATAATAAAGGTAAGTTTTTCTTTATTGATTCCGTCTTTATCGTAAATAGTACCGTCGGAATCAGACATCGTTACTACTTTAGCTCCAAGTTGAGTCGCCTTTTCAGCGGCATATTGAGCTACGTTCCCGGATCCTGAAATCGAGACAATTTTACCCTCAAATCCTTGTCCGATATTTTTCAGCATTTCGTCTGCAAAATATACGCATCCGTAACCGGTAGCCTCAGGTCTGATCAAACTTCCGCCCCAGTTAATCGCTTTTCCGGTTAAAACGCTATCGAAAGAGTTTTTCAATCTTTTGTACTGTCCGAACATATATCCTATCTCTCTTCCGCCGACTCCGATATCTCCCGCCGGTACGTCGGTATCCGGTCCGATATGCCTAAAAAGTTCGGTCATAAAGGATTGACAAAATTTCATAACTTCGTTATCCGATTTACCTTTTGGATCAAAATCCGATCCCCCTTTGCCCCCGCCCATAGGTAACGTCGTCAAAGAGTTTTTCAACACTTGCTCAAACGCCAAGAATTTTAATATACTTAAATTTACAGACGGGTGAAATCTCAATCCGCCTTTATAAGGGCCTATCGCGCTATTCATTTGAATTCTGAACCCTCTATTAATCTGTATCTCGCCTTTGTCGTCAACCCACGGAACTCTAAACATTATCACCCTTTCCGGTTCAACCATTCTCTCCAATATCTTGAACTTCTTGTATTTAGGGTTTTTATCGATAAAAGGCGCCAAACTTGTAACAACTTCTTCTACAGCTTGAAGAAATTCTTTCTCGCCCGGGTTTTTTACTTTTACCATATTCATAAAATCTTGAATATCGTTGCTCATATATTCTCCTTAATTATTTTTTTAGGCAATACATTGCCGTTAATTCTCCTATTTATCATAAATATTTTTTTTTGTCAAATTTATTGTAGAGAATTTTAAAAAACGCTTTACGGCAAAAACTACCGCAAATACGTTGTTATAATATCAATATTACGCAAATTATATCTCAAATTTTGCCATATAGATATTTTAATAGCTATAAATTAATATTTATTTTATCTTAACAGATATAAATATATTGAAACCGCGAGCAATAAGTCGATAAATATTTTAAAACGCTTTCATCTTCAGATTTATCATTTAGCGGCAATATTGCCGCATAACGCTAATTAGGAATCTGCTATTTTTTTATCCAATAATTGATAGTTAAACAATCTCTCATAATCGATTATCCCCGATAGAGCTTTTGAAGCGACTTTGATACCGCTTTCTTCAAGGATCGCAACGGGATTCAATCCGCCAATAATAATGACGCCGATATGACCTTCATTTACCGGAATTTCAAGCAAAGGTTGCCCTTGCCAGCCGACTTTCATAATACTGCCAAGTCCTATTTTTTCTAGTTTCTTGGCGATTTCGAGCACTTCCGCTTTGCTTTCGGCCGGCACTTCCCGAAAACTTGCCCCGATTAGCCCGTTTCCCGAAAGCGTCGCTTCCTTATAACGAGTCATGCCGCTTTTTATAAATATTTCCAACGGATCAAGAGTCGTTCCATTATAATTAATAATAGCCACAAACCTAGTCGGCTTGCCCTCTTTTATTTCAAGCAGTCCCCCAAATCTTGAGTTAGTCGGAATACCATATTTCAAAAAAACGCCGTTTATCGTAATAGAACATACCGTTCCAATGCCAATATACCCCTCCGGAATAATCGTACTTCCAACCCTTTCCCCCGCTTTAATAATTGTTACCAACTTCCCCATAGCGTATCCGGCGTCGAAAACCTTCTTTATCAAAGGAATAGACTCCTCAATTTTTGATTTTTCTATAAGACTTACGTTTATTACCACCGTACCTTTTTTCGTCTCAAGATTGAAATTCATCTTATACGTCATTCTGTCAATTTTTGCGGTTAAAAAACCGATTTTCTCATATACTCTGGCTTGCTCGATCTCCTCAAGCCCTTTGTCCGTAATGACCCGCCCCAGACGGCCGATATTTTTAGTCAATTCCTTGCCGTCCAGCTGTAAAAGATGAAATCTCACAGTCCGTTCGCTAACGTCCGACCCTTCGTTATTTAATATTTCCGTTATGATCTTACTATTTACAGGGCTTTTTGATTCGCTCAATATTTTTAAAATAGATAATTGTTTCTTTTCGATTTTGTCGTTCATTATAGAAATATTATCACAACTTATAATTGTTGTAAATTGAATTCTTTGCGCGACGACGGTCGTTATAAAACAGTTTAGTTTTTTAGTATATTCTAAACGGGAATTCCCGTTTTTTTTGACGCTCTTATAAATAAGTCGTTCCTAAATTGATTTTATTATTTGCAAAATATCGATAAATATGATAAAAACTTAAAATATAACTATTTAGAGAGGGCTCTTATGCTGAAAAAAATTGATAATATCATATCGTT
>JAGOCL010000436.1 GCA_017998755.1 Spirochaetota bacterium
AAAATTCTAAAAATATTTTAAAATTTTGTAAACCGTTTTGAAGAAAAAATTGTTATTTATAGTATTAAATAAAAAGGAGTCAAAAAAAATGAATAAAAAAGTAAACGAACTAAATTTAAAAGGCAGAATTTTGAACAATCCGACAATTAATGAAAAAAATAACGGAAACAGAATTTTTTCTTTCAACCTCGAAGTCGATTTAACGCTAAAAAAAGGCAAAAAAGACGATTTGAGAGTAGCATCTATACCGGTTAATTTAAAGAACTCGTTGATAAGAAAAATCGGCGATCGCCTTAGAAAAAATAAAATAATCTCGGTAGAAGGTTGGCTAAGAGAACAAGGAGAATCAAACGTTTTTCTGGAAGCGACGGATCTTAAAGTTCTCAATTATTGTTGGGATTAAGTAAATCCCCCTCTAACCCTTCTTTTAAAACGAAGGGTTAGAGGTTTCGGTTTGAAGGTATTTCGAGAAGAAATTCTTTCTATATGATTGATAATCGCCGTTTATTATACTTTTTTTTATTTTTTCCACAATATTCTTCATAAAATAGATATTATGATAACTTGTCATTCTCGGAGCGGTAATCTCCTTTGCTTTAAAAAGATGCCGGATATACGCTTTAGAAAAATTTTTACAGATATAGCAATCGCAATCGTCGTCTAAAGGCGATTCGTTGAATTTAAACTTTTCGTTATTCAAATTCATCCTTCCGGCGCTTGTCAGAGCTAACGCGTTTCTTGCGACTCTAGTCGGAAAAACGCAGTCAAACATATCAATTCCGTTTTCGATACCGTAGAAGAGGTCTTCGGGCGCGCCTACCCCCATAAGGTATCTCGGTTTGTCTTCAGGCATAAAACCCGCCGTATATTCAAGAATTTCTAAAAATTTCTGCTTGGTTTCTCCGACCGACAATCCGCCAATCGCGTAACCGTCGAACCCTATAGCGACGGTTTCCAGTACGGAGCGTTTTCTTAGGTCCTTGAAAAATCCCCCCTGAACAATCCCGAACATTTTTTGTTTCTCAGTATCGATATTTTTTAAATAATATTCTCTAGACTCTTGCGCCCATCTGACGGTCGTTTCCAGAGCTTTCTCGACAGTTTTCAAATCGGCATTTGCTGAAACCAAATGATCCAAAACCATCATTATATCCGAACCGATAATCTTCTGAACGTTAACGACGTCGATCGGGGTAAGAAAGTGCCTCGAACCGTCTATGTGCGATTGAAATTCTATCCCGTCGCGCTTTGTTTTCGCAAGTTTGCTCAAAGAAAAGAGTTGAAATCCCCCCGAGTCTGTTAGAATATTACTATTCCAACCGGCAAATTTGTGAAGTCCGCCAAGTTTTTCCAAAACTTTCAAACCGGGACGCAAATATAGATGATAAGCGTTTGATAAAATTATCTCGGTATTCATCTCCTCAAGTTCGCGAGGTAAAAACGTCTTAACCGTCCCGTTTGTACCGACAGGCATAAACACGGGGGTAGAAACTGTTCCATGATATAAATTTATCTCCCCTACCCGCGCTCTTGTATTTGAATCTTTGTATAAGACCTTGAACAACTTCCTCTCCTATCGACTTTGATTATCAAAACTATTTTTTTTCGACAACTATCTCTTTTTTCATTAAAGAAACTTGACCATCGCATATAATTTTAGTTTTGTCAAATTCGAAAGATTTCACTAAGTTTAAATTTCCGACAGGATTATTTGTAAAAATTAGCGCAGTCTTTACCCTCTCTCGGAATTCTTTATCAAGCGGAGCAAAAGAATAGCAAAGCGCTTGTCTGTCTCCTAAATACTTTCTAAATTCTCCCGTTTTTTCATGTTCGCTTACGGTTAAGCTAGCGTTATCGGTATCCCCAATGTAAAGAAGTTTACGAATAGTTAACTTGGATTTTTGATTTAATACGTCTAAAGATCCCGCATAAATACAATAAATCCCGGACTTATCCGGAACTTTCGTTATCCCCTTATCTTTCCAATACCCGTCGAACGTTAATTTGAATTGTTTTTCCGCCATAAGTCGCCTCTTTTTATTATTTTTTTTGATACAAATAAATAATAATATAATTTATAAATAAAATGTAATATATTGCTTGAATTTACAATTACAATTTTTACGTTGACATAATCGACATAACAGAATAAAATAGTTATGTTCTAAATTATAATATTGGATAGATTTAGTGAGAAAAAGAATATTTAAATTTATATTATTTACTGTACTTACGACGCTCGTCGCTGTCTCGGTAATCGGTTTATCATACGTCGGCGCTATTTATATGGAGTTTTTATCAAATAAAAACTCCATATTTGAAAAAATAGAGTTGTTTGCTAAGGATCTTCAGAAAAACAAAGAGTCCGATATCACGCTTGGTTTGGAAGAAGAAGAGACAGACGAAATTGATAAAAAAGAGACTGTTTTCCTTGATAGAAACGGCTCGATCATAGCAAAATATTCCAAAGAAAGGCGTAAACTTATCCCCCTCCGCGAAATACCGTATTTTATCACAAAAGGATTCATTATTGTCGAAGATCAGAAATTTTACGATCATTTTGGTATAAATTTAGTCAGATTTGGCATTGGAGTTTTTAACAACATCGTTACTTTGGGGAAAGCTCCCGGCGGCTCTACGATATCGCAACAACTTGCCAAGATTTTATTTACGACTCACGAACGCACTTTAAAAAGAAAGGTTTATGAAATATTCTGCGTTTTCGAACTGGAAAAAAGATTTACTAAAGACGATTTACTGACGATATACTTAAACTCGATATTTCTGGGACACGGGACTTACGGAATTCAGGACGCGTCAAATTTTTATTTTGGTAAAGACGCCGGCGAATTATCGATCGGCGAAGCGGCTTTATTAATCGGAATGAACAGATCTCCGGAGAGGTAC